>JAXDJP010000269.1:0-4565 GCA_034665645.1 Actinomycetota bacterium
CCGAGGATGCCCCAACCCTGCCCCTCCCGGGCGTAGTCGTCGGCAGGCGCGCCGATGCTGGTCCCCGTAGCGAAGACGTCTTGCCACCACCACGCGTCGGCCCCCGTGGGGTTCACCCCGATCGCGAGGTCGTGGATCACCGAGACCTCGGTCGACGCCTCGGTCAACTGCTCTTCCAGCAGCCACTGGACCCAGCGATGGAAGCGGATGCGTCCGTAGTTGTCGCGCTTGAAGTGTTCGACGTCTGCGGAGTGCGGATGCCGCAATCCCTCAGGCCATTCTTGCCACGGCCCCTCGTTCGCTTCCGCGAGCGCCATGAAGACGGAGAGGCCTTCGTGATCCGGTCCCTGTTCGGCTAGATAACTCTCGAAACGTTCGTCTCCGGCGAAGTGGGTCCACAACAAGTCGAGGGCCTGCATCTTGAGCGAGTAGATCGCGGCCCGATCAACGCGCCGGGCGTCGTTAAGAGCGGTCCCTCGGAGGGCGAGCTCTTCGATCTCAAGAAGCTCACGCGCTCCGGGCACCTCCTCAACCTTTAGGTACAAGGGATTTCGGAGCCACCGACTGCTCGGGTAATAAGGACTCGCTTGTTGGGGAAGTCCGGGGTTGACCGCATGAAGCGGATTGATCATCGTCACGCCCGCGCCGACGTAGCGACTGAACCGTGCGAGCTGGCGAAGGTCGGACAGGTCACCCTGCCCCCAACTTCCCTCGGACCGGACCGCGTAGAGCTGGGTCGCCCATCCCCAGGTGAGGAGGTCCTCGGGGAGGTAACAGGCACCCGGAGTGACGATCAGTCTGGTGGCCGCGCCATCGGTGAGGTCGACGAGCTCGTGATACCCGCAGCCGAGGTCGGGTGGAACGACGTCGTCGATCCGAAGCGAAGCCCCGTCTTCGGTGCGGAGCTCAGTCGCCCCGGCGACCGGAGCGCGATCCCCCACTTTGATCACGCGCACGCTGGATGGCGGCGGATCTCCGTCGGCGCCCATCACATCGAGGATCTTGGCGAGGGTCTCGACTGGAGAATCCCGCCATTCCCCCTGGAAGTCCTCGTAGCCGGGTTCTATGCCCCAACGCTTCAGCAGCTCTGCATCCGGACCGGCGGTCACGAGGCTCCGGTCTTCCGGGCTTTCCAAACTTCTTCGCATGGCCACCGGCGAGCCCAGTCGAGCGACACGAACTTGTATCTCGTCGTTGCACCCTCGGAGGGCCGGATCTCGAGGAGATCCTCGACCTCGAAGCCGTTGGTGCGCAGCAGCCGGATCCAGTCCCCGTACCCGAGATGGAATTCGATCCCGTCGTCGTCCGGCCACTCGATCCGGTGCATCCCGAAGTAATCGCGAAGCATCGTCGGACTCGCCGGGATCTCTTCGTCGTCCTCCGCGCAGAGCATCAGCAGCGTTCCATTGACGAGGAACACGAGCTGCCCTCCCGGACGCAGAACGCGAGCCGCTTCGGGGATCCACAGGTAAGGGTCGCTCCAGATGCTCGCCCCGTATTCGGAGATGACGAGATCGAAACTCTGATCGGCGAACGGGATGCGCTCTCCCGCGGCGGCAACGAGCGGAAAGCGTCGATCGAACTCGTTCTGCAAGGTCACCGCGGTCGACAGCTGCGCCCAGGTCGGATCGAGTCCTACCGGCCGTGCGCCCCGTCGCTGCAACCAGGACGACACATAGGCCGTGCCACATCCCAATTCCAATGTGTCAAGGCCGTGGACATCGGGCAACAGACCGACATCCGATTCCGGAACCGACCAGATCCCCCACTGGGGTTCGTCACTCCAGTTCCTACGGCCCGCCTCCGCGTACTCGGGGGCGGTCTTCGTCCAATTGGCTTGGTTCTGCTCGAGGTAATCGAAGGTCACGGCCATGCATCCTACGGGGGCCCTTCGCGGCTCTTGCGCCTAGGTCAAGCAGCGCGTAGAGGTAACTCGAAGACCATGCGGCATCCGGAGGGGGCGGCTTGCTCGGCCCTGATGCTTCCACCGTGCAACTCGACGATCCATCTCGCGATCGCAAGGCCGAGTCCCGTTCCGCCGTCGCTTCCGGATCGCGCTGAGTCGGTCCGGTAGAACCGCTCGAAGACGCGGTGCGCCTCCTCGGGAGTGATCCCCGGCCCCTCGTCGATGACTTCGAAGCGGATCCCAGCGCTCTCGGCCGACGCCTTGACCAAGACGCGCCCGCCGCTCGGAGAATGGCGGACCGCGTTGTCCAAGAGGTTCGTTACGACCTGGTGAACGCGCTCGGCATCGCCATCGACCTCGAGATCTGGCGGTTCGACGACAACCGAGATCTCGATGGGCTGCCTCGTCGTCTGGCTGTGAAGCGTGGACTCGCGGACCGCCTGGTCCAAGAGCCGTCCCACCTTGAACGGCGCGAGCTGCAGCGGTACGGCCCCCGACTCCAAGCGCGACAGGTCGAGTAATTGAGTGACGAGCCGCCCCAAGCGCTCGACCTGCACGAGCATCGTCTTCAGAGCGGCCGGGTCGGGAGGCTCGACACCGTCGACGAGGTTCTCGAGCACCGCTTGCAAAGCGCTGATCGGCGTTCTTAACTCGTGCGAGACGTTGGCCACGAGGTCGCGGCGCAATCGGTCGACCTCGGCGAGTTCTGAAGCCATCGAGTTAAAGGCGCGAGCGAGTTCTCCGACCTCGTCGCGCGACGTCGCGGTGACGCGCCTCTCGTAATCGCCGCGGGCCATCCCGCTCGCAGCGTCCGCCATCTCTCGGAGGGGAGACGTCATTCCTCGAGCGAGCAATTGCACCATCAACAGGGCGACGGCGCCGGCGACGATCCCGCACGCCGCTAGGTTGAATCCTGCCCTGACGCCGAGGGCAACTACGACGATGGTCACACCGACCGCAGCAACGATGACCGCCCCGAGTTTGATCTTTATCGAGGACAGGAAATCGAGGGGCCGCACCTAGCCATCGCCTCCGACCGCGTAACCAACGCCGTGCACGGTGCGAACGAGCTCCGCGCCGAGCTTCTTGCGCAAGGACACGACGTGGGAGTCGACCGTGCGAGCGCTGGAATCGTCGTTGTATCCCCATACCTGGGTCAGCAGTTGACTCCGCGTGTACACCGAGTCGGGATGACTGGCGAGCAGGTATAGGAGATCGAACTCCAAGGGCGTGAGATGAACCTGGTCCCCCGCTCGGCGCGCCCTGCGACTGGCGGGGTCGACCTCGATCTCTCCGATCCTGATGACGGCACCATTGGGCTCTTGCGCACGTGACGCGCGTCGCAGGAGAGCGTGAACCCGCGCCACCAGTTCCCTGGTGCTGAAGGGCTTGGTCATGTAGTCGTCTGCCCCGACCCCGAAGCCCACCAAGAGATCCGTTTCCGAATCGCGCGCCGTCAGCATGAGCACCGGGACGGCGCGTTCCTTCTGGATGCGTCTGCACACCTCGAGCCCATCGAAGCCCGGGAGCATCACGTCTAGAACGACGAGGTCCGGTCGCAACCGGTTGCAGAGGTCGACACCCGACGGACCATCGCCGGCAACCTCGACTCGGAACGTTTCCTTGCGCAGACGGGCGGCCACCGCGGCGGCGATGATCGGTTCGTCTTCGACCACCACGATCGTCTTCGGACTCATGCAGACAAGTCTAGGAAGGCGATATCCGGATGTGGCTCCCGGTTTGTCAAGATTTCGTTGAGAAGCAGACGGTTTGAGGGCCCCGCCTTAGATGCCCAGGCGCGGCGGGAGTTCTTCTCCACATCCCGGACAGCGCAGATCGTGGAGAGCGTCACCGCTCAGAGATTCTCCACACGCGGGGCAGTGGGGGTTGTCGGCTTTCGTCTCTGGTGCGTCCATCGCGATGTCTCCTTCCAACTACTTGGTGGGAACCGTGTTGCCCTCGGGCGGGATCGGATGCTCTTTCAGCATGCGCGCCAGATGGACGACGTTGTGGGCCATCCAGTTGGCGGTCTTCTGCACGTACTTGCTGTTCTCCCACCCGTTCGCTTCGATGAAAGAGGGGCCGGGCCCGGCGTCCCCGATCCAGTAGGTGTCTGCGTTCGGCGGGATAGTGCAGCCGAGGTGAGTGAGGTTGAACAGCGTCGTCGACGCAGCATCGTGCGCGCCGTCCTCGTTGCCGGTCACGACGACTCCGCCGACCGTGTTGTAAAGCGGATACTGCCCCACTGCGTTCGTCGAGTTGTAGGTGCCGTCAAGCCGTTCGATGACGAGCTGGCACACGCTTCCGCGCACCCCGAACCAGATCGGCGTACCTATGATCAAGATGTCGGCCGCGAGGATCTTGTCGAGGATCCCCGGCCACTCATCCCCTTCGCCCTCATCCGAGCTGACCCCGAACGGGATGTTGTAGTCGACGACGCGCAGACTCTCGCACTCCACGTCCTGCGACTGGAGGATCTCGATGACGTGATCCATCAGAGCTTGCGTGTTCGAGACCGCCGGAGACTTCTTCAGCGTGCAGTTCAGCAGGATGGCCTTCAGAGTCACTTGTTTGGCTCCCTTTTCTCTTGGACTGAAACCCAGTATCCACCGTGCCGTTCTGATCCACGAGAGTTACGTTCGCCGTAACGGTCCTGGAT
>JAXDJP010000270.1:0-3486 GCA_034665645.1 Actinomycetota bacterium
CCCGTGTCACGGAGCCGAGTTCGATCCGGCGAAAAATGCTCGAGTAATGCAGGGACCGGCGGTTCTCCCTTTGCGGAAGATCCACGTCGCGATCGACGGAACGGGCCGGGTCGTTCTTCCGTCGAATGCGTGAAACGGATTTCATCGTCGGCTCACGTCTCTCTCATGGTCCGAAGCGCATCGTGGGCCTTACCGAAGGAGAGAGGAGGTGATCAATGATGAAGGGAAAGAGCATCATCGGCATAGTTGTCGGACTTCTGCTTCTGACCGGCATCATCGGAGCGAACCTAGTTATGGCGGCGGGACACAACACGGCTTCGTCCGTGAAGAGCCAGCCGGCGGCGACCGCCGTGCGGATGAACCAGCACAACTCGGAAGGCCCCGCAGAGGCCAACGAGGAGAACGAAAAGGCCGACGACCAGAACGAAAAGGCCGACGGATCTGAGACCAACGACAACAACGAAAACGAGGTGAACGACCCGAACGAGACAACCGAAGACGCCGCCAAGTAGGCGTCTTACCCGTTGCACCTGGAGGCCCCGCTGATGGGGCCTCCAGGTGGCCCTAGCATGGCTCCCTCTGGTCGCAGGAGGCGGAACACCTGTCGCACACAGCCGGAGCCATGTCGCACCTCAGGCGGAGCCGGAGTGGAAAGCATCACCCGGAACTCGACAAATTTTGTGTGGGCCCCCGGGGAATCGAACCCCGAACCTACTGATTAAGAGTCAGTTGCTCTGCCAATTGAGCTAGAGGCCCCGGACGAGGAGTGTAATGGAACCGCCTGTGGCCCCTCGCCGGTCTTTCTTACTAGGAATTGCACGTAGGACGTGCTGAAACCGGATGAGTTGGAAAGATCGTGGAGCTAGACCTAGGTCCGCTTCGAGGGCGACACGAACTGCTTCACGCGGCGACCCTCCCCGGAGTCCGAGATCAGAGAGGCCAACCGTCTCTTCCTCGTCTCCTCTTTCTTGGCGCTGATGACCCACCAGATGGCCGCCCTCCTATAAGAACGCGCCTGTGCCTCGAAGAACTTCCACGCTCCCTTGTCCTTCTTGAACACCTTCTCGTGAGCGGCAGGAAGCTTCTCGGGCCGGTTCTCGTACGAGTAGATCCCCGTCTTGTTCTCCCGGCGAGCTTCGAACGCGGCCAGACCCGCCGGCTTCATCAGCCCCTTCTTCTTGAGCTCGGCGACCTTCGCGACGTTCACGCTGCTCCACGTGCTGCGGGCGGTGCGAGGAGTGAAGCGCTGCCGATAGCTCTCGTCGTCGTGCCGGTACCGGACGCCGTCGATCCAGCCGTAGCAGAGGGCTTGGTCCACCGCGTCGGACCACGTCATGGTCGGCTTCCCGGTGGCCTTCTTATAGAACCCGACCCACACCTCGGTCTGGGCCGCGTGGTTCTTGTCGAGCCAGCGGCGGAACTCTGCCGGTGACTTGAAGAAATGAGGCTCAGACATCTTGGGGCGACCGACCGGGTTCGAACCGGCGACATCCCGGACCACAACCGGGTGCTCTGCCTGACTGAGCTACGGCCGCCAAGGCCGATAAGCGTAGCAGCCGGACTATGCCGACTCCACGACGGCTTCGGCGTTCCGGGCCACCGACGCGGCCCTGCGGCTGCGCCGAGCGTACGTGCGCAGGAGGCCGAAACCGAACGCCGACACGAGTGCACTGGCGATGAAGGAGCCTCGATAGCCGAACAATGCGACCACGGCCCCCAGACTGAGCGCACCCAAACCGAAAGCGAGGTCGAAGAACGCCGTGAACGTTCCGATGACCGCGCCGCGTTCCGAGACGGGAGCGCCTCCGACCGCCAGGGTCATGAGTGCCGGGAACGCGAGCGCCTGGCCGACTCCGAACAATCCCGCCCCCACGATGAGCGCAGGCGTGGTTCCGATGACCCCGATCGTGCCGAGGCCGATCGTCGAACAGACGAGAGCGGCGCTCGCGGCCTTGCGCGGCCCCAAGACATCGGGAAGGCGAGCACCGAAACTCCGGATCAATAGAACGACGGCCGAGTACACGACGAACACCGCGCGCGACCCGGACAGGCCCAGCGACAGCGCGTACAACGGAACGAAAGTGTTGAAGCCCGAGAGTCCCCACACGCTCGTTGCCAAGATCGTGCCCGGCATCAAGCCGCGTCGGTGAATCAGCTTGCGCTCGGTCGGTGCTTCGACGGACTCGTCCACTCCCGGTCTCGTGTCCCGAACCTTCAGCCCGAGCGCCGACGCGATCAGCGCTCCGGCCGCGGCCACGAACCACGTCGCGTGGAAGTGGTCGCTCTGCAAGACCCACTCACCGAGGACCGGGCCGATCGCGAGGCCCCCATAAAGAGCAAGTGAGAAGAAGCTGAGGGCCTCACCTCGTCGCTCGTCCGGTGCGAGATCGTTGATGGCGCTCGCCGCGCCCACGTAGAAGGCAGCCTCGCCGGCCCCCGTCAGGAGCCGCAGCAGCAGCAGAACCGGAAGAGCGGAGGCGATCGCGTATCCGGCGATCGAGACGCCGACCAAGCCCGCGCCACCGACGATGAGGATGCGGCGACCGCGGGCGTCGCCGACGTGGCCGATGAAAGGACGAAGCAGAACGGCAGAAAGACTGAACGTCCCGATCACCAAGCCGACCGAGATGCTGCTGCCCGACAGCGGTCCTTCGACGAACAACGGCAACGTCGGGATGAGGCACCCGATCGCCACGAAATAAGCGAGGGTCGACAGGGTTATCAGAAAGAAAGTGGGCGTGATGAGGCGCGGCCGGGGCGCGTTCGTCCTATCTATGGCTTGCTCGAGTTGCAAAGGACCTCCGAATTACGGGAACCACGAGTCGTCCTTTGATTCAACCAGCCAACAAGGCGGACCCTTCCCGATGGCGCTTTCACCCGATCGCCCGCAAACAAGCCCCTTACCTGGTGGTTTGCGAGGCTGAATACACTGGTAGGGAACAAAAGAACACTCAAAACTCGGTGGGTGACTTAAGTGGACAACAAGATCGAGCCGGAGGCCTTCGGGCCGAATAGCTGGCTCGTCGACGAGATGTACCAGCAGTACCAGGAGAACCCCCTGTCGGTCGGGGAGTCCTGGCGCGACTTCTTCGAGGGTTACACCCCTTCGAAGCCGTCGCGGTCCTCGTCCAACGGCCAGGAGCCACCACGGGCCGAGGCCCGCCCGCTCGAGGAGACCCTCCGCGCCATCCCCGCGCCATCCCCCGCCGCTGCAGCCCCCTCCCAAGAGCCCCAGCAAGAAGCGCCCGAGGGGTCGTCCCCGCTCCGGGGAGTCGCGGCCCGCATCGCCGAGAACATGGAGGCGTCGCTCTCAGTTCCCACTGCCACGTCGGTGCGCACGATCCCAGCGAAGCTGCTCGAGGAGAACCGCCGCATCATCAACCGCTATCTGGCGAGCAAGCGCGGCGGCAAGGTCTCGTTCACTCACCTGATCGGGTACGCGGTGCTGCGCGCGCTCGAGGCGAGGCCGAGCATGAAGGCGAGCTT
>JAXDJP010000271.1:0-4786 GCA_034665645.1 Actinomycetota bacterium
CGCGCGCGAACGTTTGTTGTGCTGCGGGAAGGAACATGACGCCCACGTCGCCGCCATTCAACAGCGACACCGCCCCGCCGGAGACCGTCCCGGTGACGTTCAAGGCAGCCGGCCCCTTTGGTGTCTCCGCCGCGACGAGATCTCCGATCGAGGACCCGAGTTGATCCGCCAGGGGCCGCGACAGAACGAGACCTTGCCCGCCCCCGGCACTTCCTTGGACGTCAACGCTCTCCGCCCGGCCCGGAAACAGACGAGAGAAAGATGGAGTTACCCCGAGCACCAGCACGCGCCGCTCTGTCGAGGCCCCTGTGAGCTTGGTCGTGACCCGCAGGACCGGAACGACGTCATCTACTCCGTCGATCGACGCGACCTCCTGGACATCTCGTTCGGGTAACCCCGTCGTGTCGGCCGATGCCACCTCAAGCTCCGCGGCCCCCGCCAACTCTCTGACACTGGATCTAGCGGACGAGATGAGCGTTCCGTTGATCACCGAGATCGAAAACACGAGCGCCACGCCTGCCGCGATGCCGGCGACGGTTAACGCGGTGCGGAGGCGACGAGTGCGGAAGTGACGAACGCCGAGGAAACGTAGGACGACCAAGAACGCCTTCATCGGGCTCGCCTCGGGTCGCGCTCCATCGTGGAGAGAGTTCCGTTCTCCAATCGAACGACGCGGTCGGCAACCGTGGCGGCCTTTTCATCGTGCGTGACCATGACGATGGTTTGCCCGTCGTCGGCCGTCGCTCGCAACAACTCCAGGATCGAAGCGCCGGTCGCTGCGTCGAGGTTGCCGGTCGGTTCGTCCGCCAAGACCACGGCGGGCCGGGTCACCAAAGCGCGCGCCAAAGCCACCCTCTGCTGCTCGCCACCGGAAAGCTGTGAGGGGCGGTGCGTGAAACGCTCCGACAGACCGACCGCCGCGAGGGACTCCCGCGCACGTTCGGCCGCGTCGGCAACCCCGTCGAGTAGAAGTGGGAAAGCCGCGTTCTCCGTCGCGTCGAGCGTGGGGAGAAGGTTGAAGAACTGGAGGACGAACCCGATCCGGCGCCGGCGAAGCAACGCCGTCGCTTCGTCGCCTAGACCCTCGAGCGAAACGCCCTCGACGAAAACCTCACCCTCGTCGGGACGATCCAGTGCCCCGAGGATGTGCAGCAAGGTCGACTTTCCGGACCCCGAAGCGCCGGTGATCGCCACGAACTCTCCAGGAGCGACCGAGATGTCGACCCCGGCCAGCGGAACGATCACTGCCTCGCCTTGGCGGTAGGACTTCCGCAAACCTCGTCCCAGGAGAACCGGTGTGTGGACGCTGTCCGATCGGTCGCTCACGAGAGAAGGTTAGGTGGAGCGCAGCGCTACGGCTGAAGGGCGCGCTCGTAGAGGAGCTCTACGTTCGACGCGAGCTTGTCCCAGTCGTACCTATGCGCCACGCGCTTGCTGGCGCCGCGCATCTCCAGCGCGCGGTCCTCGTTCGTCAAGACGAGGCGGATCGACTCTGCAAGAGGACCGGCCTGCCCCGGCGGACTTATGAGAGCGGCGTCCTCGGCGACCGCTCGGTAACCGGGGATGTCGGAGCAAACCACCGGAACTCCCGCGGCCATCGCTTCGATCAGCACGATCCCGAACGACTCACCGCCGAGTCCCGGAGCGCAATAGACGTCGGCGGTGCGATAGAGGCGCGGGAGATCGGCGTCGGGCACGGCCCCCAGGAAATCCGCGGTCACCTGCAGCCGCTCCGCGAGTCTGCGGCACGCCTTCTCCTCCGGCCCCGTTCCCGCTACGACGAGTCGGGCTCCCATGTCACGTAGCCGCGTCATCGCTTGGATGAGAACCTCTAGGCCCTTGCGCCGTTCAAGTCTCCCGAGGAACAAGACCTTCTTTTCTCGGCCTCCTCGAAGGTCCGGCCCCTCGAAACGAGCCGTCTGGACTCCGTTCGGAGTCGATTCGTAATCCCCCGGGAAGTAACGCGAAACCAGATCGCGGGCGGCGTCGGATACGGCGGTACGAACCGCAAGCTTGCGAACCGCGACGCTCAGGCCCGGTCGCGCCGCCCCGTAGGCCCAGCTCGAATCGGCCGAGGCATGAAAGGTGCCGACCGTGGGAACCTCGGCGCGCCACAACGCGAGCAACGAAAGGCTGGGGATCAGTGGCTCGTGTAGGTGCAATACCTCCGGCGCGAAAGCAGCGAGCGCTCGACGCAGACTTCCGGCCGCTTGAGGACCGAAGGCGAGCGGAGCCACCGAACCGTTCGCGGGGATGCTCAAGGACCGCCCTATCAGGAGGACGTCCCCCTGCTGCGTCCCGGAACGTTTCGCCGAGGTCGAAGGCGCGATGACTCCGACGCGATGCCCGCGCTTTCTGAGCGTGTCGCTGAGAGCCCTGATGTGGGACTGGACGCCGCCGAACTTGTCCCACGCGTACGGACAAACGATGCCGACCCTCACGTCGCAGCGGACTTCTGCCGGTCCGCCGGCCAGAACCTCTGGAAGACCGCGTGCCACTCCTCGGGCCGCGAGCGGATGAAATCCTCTAGTACCAGAGCGATCTTCTGAGTCATGAGCCGCACGCCCTCTTCGCCGGTCTGCTCGGGTGGCGGCACCTCCTCACTGACGATGGCCTCCCACCCCCGCCGGCCGTCGGGCAGCGTGATCCCGAAGATGCCGGTGACGACCACCGGCAAGCCGGCGGAGAGTGCGATCGACGCCGCACCCGCGGGGAAGGGAACGTCTTCTCCGAAAAACCGCACGACGGGTCCCGTTCCCTTGAGGTCCCGGTCACCCAATATCGCAACGACTGCTCCGTTCTCTGCTTCCTCGCGCAACCTGGTCGTGACGCCTTTCTCCGCGGGGTAGATCGTCATCCCGAGCTTCGCCCGGTGATCCACGAAGAAGTCGAACATCCGTCTGGGACGCAGGACCTCGGCGACCGTGACGAGCTTGAAACCCGACGCGCCGACCCACGCACCGCCGGCATCCCAGTTGCCCAGATGCCCTACCACCGCGATCAAGCCTTTGCCGGTCCGAGGGCGGCTCCATAGGCGCTCCTCCGTCTCGCACCGGAACCGGTCGCGGAAGAACTCGGGCCCCTCGCGCACCAATCTGAAGGTCTCGAGCCAGTAACGAGCGTAGGACCGGAACGCTTCGACCACGAGTCTCTGGACCTCTGGATCTCCCGCGGGGAGCCCCGTTATCCGCACCATGTTTCGCTCGACGACCTTCCGGCGAGATCCGGCCGCAGAAGCCCACCAGCCCCCGACGATGCGAGCCGCTCCGTATGCAACGCGCTCCGGGAGCCAGCGCGCAACCGCGGACCCGGCTACGTATCCGTAGTAGACGAGTTGAAGAGCGCGCCCTTCTTCCGGAGGCCTATGACCCGAGCGCATCTCGAGCCTGCCCGCGCACGTACAGCAGTCGCTGCAGGAACGTGATCGTCGAAAGCGCCGCCAGCAAGGCAACGCCGAATAGAACGACGTCGAGGATCAGGGCGGCTATCACAACGATCAACCGCTCGGCCCTCTCCGCGATGCCGACGTTGCAGTCGAAGCCGAGCGACTCGGCGCGTCCTTTGACGTACGAGACGAGGAACGATGCAACGAGCGCTACGAGCGATAAGGCCGCCACGAGATGCGATTCCCGGGAGGGCACGTCGGGCGAGACTCCGTAGAGCCACGCGATCGGCAGGAAGTAGAGAGCGTCTGCGAGCCGATCCGTAGTGCTGTCGAGCAGCGCTCCGAACTTCGACGTACGGCCCTGCGCTTTCGCAAGCGCGCCGTCGAGTGCATCGGAGAAACCCGCGACGATGGCCAGTAAGCCGGCGATCATCAGATGACCCTGCAATATCAGGGCCGCGACCCCCACTTGCAGTAGCACGCCCAAAATCGTCACCGCATCGGGGCTGAGCGGAGTCTTGGCGAGTCCTCGCCCGACCGGAGCCATGACCTTGTCCCAGCCGGATCGGAGCTTCGAATTGATCACGACGGCCGAGTCTAACTATCAGTCCCCTAGCGGGCCGGATATCTTTGACGGGGTTCCACCCGTGCGGGCGAAAAAAGGGGCGATCGCGATTGAAGAGCTACCCGACCGAGAACATCCGCAACGTCGTCCTTGTGGGGCACGGTGGCTCGGGGAAAACCTCCCTCGCCGAAGCGCTGCTTTACATCTCCGGTGCGATCACGCGCATGGGCAAGACCACGGAAGGCAACACGACGACCGATTTCGACGAAGAGGAGATCCGCAAAGGGATCTCTGTGTCGACTGCGCTCGCGCCGGTCGAATGGCAAGGATGCAAGATCAACATCCTCGATGCACCGGGATACGCGGACTTCATCAGCGACCTTCGCGCCGCAATGAGAGTCGCCGACCTGGCGATCTTCGTGGTTTCCGCCGTCGAGGGCCTCGAGGTACAGACCGTGGCGGCGTGGAACTATGCGGACGAACTCGATCTGCCACGACTCGTGTTCGTTAACAAACTCGACCGTGAGAACTCTTCCTTCCGCCGAACGCTCGATCAGATGCGAGACACCTTCGGCAAGGCCGTCGCTCCCATCGCTCTACCTCTCGGGCGAGAGCATGAGTTCAAGGGCCTGATCTCCGTGATCGATTCGGCCGCAGACGAATACGACTCGTCCGGCAAGAAGAAGAACGTTCCCATCCCCGAGGAACGAACCGCACGGCTCGAAGAAGTGCGCAGCGATCTGCTCGATTCGGTTGCCGAGTCCGACGACGAGTTGTTGGAGAGATACCTCGAAGGTGGCGAGATCACGCGCGACGAGATCATCAAAGCCTTGCAC
>JAXDJP010000272.1:0-4514 GCA_034665645.1 Actinomycetota bacterium
GCTCAACGCTTTGCTGAGTTTGTCTGCGGTGACGCCGTCGTTCAACCGCGCTAGATAAAGCTGATGGGGGCTGCCACTCTGATTCTCGGCAACCAACGTGGTGGGCTCTGCCTCGATGGACTCCGGCATGTCGATGCCGTCCTGGCCGACCGTCACGTCGACGGCGGGTATGTCGTCCGGTGCTGAGGAGGGGGTGTCGTCCGAGCCGCCGCAGGAAACCAGCGCGACCATCATACCCAACGCCAAACAGATGTTCTTTTTCCGAGTCACGAAACCCCCTAATCGACACTACGAACCATTGCAGCGACGGAGCATATATTCCGGTATCAACACCATCCCGCGCAGTCGACGCGCTTCCACGGATGGCCCTCATAAGAGACGGCGACCTCCCATCCGGCGGTGCTGAATCTGAGCGGATGAGCCAACGCCCGCCGACGGTCGGCTGCAGAAATGACTGGGTGCAGATAAAGCGTCTTCCCGTTTTCGATGCGGTAGCGGAATGTGCCATCCGAGATGTGCAGGACATGATCCCCCACGAGCTCGTAGGTGCCGTCGTCGACCTGATTGCCGTCCTGGTCGAGCGACCCGAATTGTCCGATGTTATTGAAGAAGTGAGAATGAGCTTGTGGTTCGGCGCCGGTGCATAGATGCGTCTTCGCGACAACCTCCTTTGCGCTGCTCTTCGGGAAGTAGTCCAGTGACATGGCAGGTGCAACGCGTGCAAGTCCACGTCTTTGGAGGCCTCGAAGGAGAGCGGTGCAGGTGTGGACCTGCTCCCACCTCCCTACGATGGCCGAAGACGCGCTGTCGTTCGCGGACGCAGTAGTGGTCGTCGTCGGTCCTGCATCGGTCGTGCCGTTTGGTGTGGGTTCGCCGGAGCATGCGGCCAAGAGGCTGATAAGAGCTACGAGGTACCAGACCCTTCGTCGCAACCCGAACTTAGCCAATGCCGCACCTTCTCTCGCTTCGCCATCACTATGGCACTCGTCTTCATCGCTCGAAAGGCCCTTTCAAGCGAAGGTGGGCCCGAGAGGAATGAGTTCCTCCAGCCGGTCCATGACGTTCGTTAGGTCGAGGTTCGCCGCGAGAGCGTTCTCGCTTACGTGGCGACCGTCCCGGCTCCCTGCGATCGCCGACGTGACGCCGGGTTGGTGCAGCACCCACGCGATCGCAACCTGAGCGACGGTCGCGCCTAACTCCTCCGCTATCGGCTTGATGCCGTCGGCTACCGCAGCGCTTCGTTCTCCTTTCCCGGGCGACAGGAGCCGTTTGTAGAACGACGATTCCAACCAGGGCCCGGTCCAGATAGCTCGGACCTCCTCAAGTGACTTGTTCGTCAAGATCCCGCTGGCTATAGGTTCGTAGATGAGAGATGCGATCCCAAGCTCGCCGCACCGACGGATCATCTCGCGGTCATGGAGATAGTCGATCAGCGACAACCCCGTTTCAAGGACATCGACGTGACGTTGCTTATGGCATCTCTCAACGTCCGCCGGCTCATAGTTGGACAGCCCGATGGCTCGCACCAGTCCCTCGTCGACGAGTTCGCCCATAGCGCCCCACGTTTCCTCGAGCGGGATGCCGGTGTCGTCCGGCCAGTGCAACATGTACACGTCGATCACGTCTCGGCCGAGGCGGGTGAGACTTCCGCGAACCGCTTGGTGGACCTGGTCGTGGCTGAAGCCGCTGCCGCCACCGGTGATGGCAGCGCCCGGTGCGACCTTCGTTGCGATCTTGAACTCGCTGGAGATCCGATCGAGCGCGGCGCCGATCAGAGATTCGTTAGCCGAGGCGTTGTAGTTCTCGGACGTGTCCAGCCAATCGATGCCCGAGTCCACGCAATCCTCGATGACGGCAACGGCGTTATCGACGTCCGGCTCGGCGCCGTCGATAGGCCCCAGCTCGAAGCCTCCCAAACCGACGGCGGAAAGGCACACGCCGGTGCTCCCTACATTGCGGGAGTCCATCATCCTCCTTCGATGGCCAAAACGCTCCGGCGCTCATTGTCACATCCACTTCGTGACCGCCCTAGGTAGAGTCGCGTCTAAAGCGGATCGACGGACGAAGCGGAGGGGACGATGAAGCGATCGGGGCGAGGAGCTTGGGCGTTCGTGCTCGTCCTAGGAGGGATCGTCGCCACCGCAGGGCCCTCTGATTCGAGACCCTCCGCGACGTGCCGCGGGTTTTCCGCCACGATCGTAGGGACTCGTCACCACGACGTCTTGAAGGGGACGCCGAGGCGCGACGTGATCGCGGGGCTCGGCGGTAACGATCGTATCGACGGTCTCGGGAGCAACGACATGATCTGCGCCGGTGACGGCGACGATCGAGTTTCGGGTGGGGGAGGCGCGGACTTCATCGTGCCCGGGCTCGGGAGCGACATCGTTGACGGGGCCAGCGGGCGCGACTGGCTCGATTACGCGCAATCGACGGTCGGTTTGAGGATCGATCTAAGAGAGGGAGTCACCGACGGAGAGGGACGCGATCACTTTAGGTCCGTGGAACAGGTCGCGGGCGGCCAGGGGAACGACACTTTCCTAGGGACCGGCGGCTCGGATTCTTTCGAATCGGGTCAGGGCCAGGACACGCTCATCGGACGAGGTGGCAACGATCGCCTGATCGACACGATGGGCGTCACCGTCATCAAAGGTGGATCTGGCGACGACTACGTGCAGGGCGCAGCGGCGAGCGACCGACTCAACGGGGGCACCGGCGATGACACGCTGGTCGGCCGCAACGGTAAAGACAAACTCCTAGGGGGCTCTGGCTCCGACACCATCCGCGGGCAGAGGGGGCAGGACCGGATGTTCGGAGGGGACCAGGACGACGTATTAGACGGTGGCGACGGGATCGATCAAGCCGACGGAGGAGGGGGGACCGACGAGTGCTCGGCCGAGGAGTTCCGGAGGTGCGAAGGGTAGTTTGCTGAAGTGAAGAAGCTCGTCATCTTTCTCGTGGCTCTAGCGATCATCTTCGTTGTCGGCGACTTTGTCGCGAAGCGGTTCGCAGAACAGAAAGCCGGCGATGAGTTGCAGACCCAACTCGAACTGTCCTCGACGCCCGATGTCTCGTTCTCGGGGTGGCCCTTCATAGTTCGGGCCGTGAAGGGAGAGTTTGCCGAGGTCGACGTCGATACACGGAGTTTCGAGGTCAAGGACCTGACGTTCGAGCGTGTGCACCTAGCGATGAACGAGGTGACGTTCTCGGTCTCGGACCTGCTGCGCGGCAACGCCGACGCCGTTCAAGCAAGAGGGGGCCGCGGTTCGGCGTCCCTTTCGGAGGCGGAATTGAACGATGCACTGGAAACCCACGGGGCACCGTTCACCCTGAAGTTGGGCGATGGCGTCGCTATGGCGGAACTCCCCGATGGCAGCGAGATCGAGGCGGATCTCGACGTGACCGATGACGTCCTGTCGATCGCGCCTCAGAGCCACGCGGGAGGGGTCGAGGTCGGTCTCCCGGCCCTCTTGGATAACCTGACCTATAGGGCCGTCACGATCGAAGACGGAAGCGCGGAAGTGTCGTTGACGATCGGGCCGACGACGCTTCAACGCGCTTTGGACGAATGAGAGAGGTGGCGATCCCGGTATGGAGATAGGTCTTCACCTCCCCAGCGCGCAGCAGGGCGCGACCGCCGCCGGAATCATGCAGGTGGCGCGCTCGGCCGAACGGCAGGGATTCGACGCGGTCTGGATGTTCGACCATCTCTTCACCCCGACGGGTTTGTCGTCGCTGTACCCCTACAGCAGAGATGGGTCCTATGCGATGACGGCCGATGATCCGTTCTTCGACCCCCTGGGACTGTTCGGGGTACTTGCAGGGGCCACCGAGCGGATAAAGCTCGGGACGGGAGTCATGATCGGTGCGTATCGTCACCCGATCGTTCTCGGGAAGGCTCTCGCTTCCATCGAACACTTCGCTCCCGGCCGGATCGTCTTGGGCTTGGGCGCGGGTTGGATGAAGGAGGAATTCGAGGGGGTCGGCATCACGCGCGCGAACCGCGGGAAACGGGTCGCGGAGTACATCGAGGCATTGCGCGCTGTGTGGAGCGGAGAGCCTGCCGCTTTCGACGGCGACTTCTACTCGTGGATGGAGGCGGGATTCCTCCCGGCCCCGACGCAGCCGATCCCGATCGTTCTGGGAGGCCACAGCGATGCGGCCCTGGAGCGAGCGGCGAAAGTGGCAGATGGATGGGCCGTCGTAACGGGCCGAGGGCAGGGAAGCGGACTGGACGCGGCCGAACGGCGGTTAAAGGTCCTGGACGAGCATCTCGAGAAACACGGAAAAACCCGCGATGGTTTTCAACTGCTTTACCAAACGGCGCTGTGGTTCTCCGATACTCCGCATCCGAAACTTCCGTTGACCGGGCCTCCCGATGCCATCGCCGCGTCGCTCAAGAGGCTGCAGGAGATGGGCATCAAGATGGTTGATCTTGTGGTTTTCGGTCCCCCCGATCTGATCAGCGAATCCGCCACGAGATTCGCGGAAGAGGTCCGGTCTCTTCTCTGATGCGT
>JAXDJP010000273.1:0-5434 GCA_034665645.1 Actinomycetota bacterium
GGCGGGATCCGGACGAGATGTGATGCAGCGAGTGCCACGATGGCGCCGGCAGCGAGCTCCCAGGCTCTCGTGGGGAGCAGGAAGAAAGCGAACGGCTGATTCGCATACGAAACCTTGACGCAGAGCATGAACGACAGGACTCCGACGATCGCGATGAGGGACAAGAGTGCTCGAACGGAGCGCCAGACCTTGTAGCCCACGAGCAGCAGCAGCGGCCAGACCAGATAGAACTGCTCCTCAACCGCCAGCGACCAGTAATGAAGGAGCGCAGACGGCGCGTCGCCTTGACGGAGATACTCCGTGCTCGTTATCGCGAATCGCACGTTGGACGCGTAAAGCGCTGTTGCTTTGGCGTCGGCCGCGAGACCCGGCATGTAAAGAGGAGCGATCGCAACCTTTGCAACAACGACGGTCACGATGAGAACCAAGACACCTGCAGGAAGCAGTCGCCGGGCACGTCTTGCGTAGAACGACCGAAGCGAGATCGACCCACTACGTCCGAGCTCTTCTACCAAGAGTCCGGTGATGAGGAAGCCCGAGATGACGAAGAAGACGTCGACGCCGACGTAGCCACCCGGAAGAGTCCGCAGACCCGCGTGGTAAAGCACGACGAGCAAGACGGCGACGCCGCGCAAGCCTTCGATATCGGCACGGAATCTGCCGGCCGAACTTCGCGATGCAGACATAGTGCGTGACTCCCCCAGGGAAGCGCTCCGATAGAACGGACGCAGTCGAGAACGCGGACTGCAGGTCTCGAGTCACGCTAGGTAGAGCCGCCGCATCGTTCCACGTAGAAATCCACACACGGCGGTGCGAAGTTGAAGATGTTTGGACTCAGGCCAGGGGGATCTTCGGCGGGAAATGGTGCTCGGTAGGCGAGCAGATCTTCCCGAAGAACGTGGTCAGCCGCCGGGAGAGCCGGACCGGCCACACGACGCGAGTGCGTCTGTGTAGAAGTCGATGTACTGGTCCATGTGGGACCACCAATAGGCAGTGTTGTGCGCCCCGGGCCACAAACGAAGCGTTACGTCGTCCTTCTTCTGCAGCAACCGTCCGAGGTCTCCGGCGGTCGTGAAGAACGGATCGTCCAGACCCACGTCGAGCCACACAGGGATGCCGAAGTGAAAGCCCTCCTCCACGATATGGAAGAGGTCATGTAGTTCGAAATCTTCGGCGTCGTCGAAGGCCCCCGCCGGCGTCTCGGATCCGTCTCGCCACAGAGCCGGCGAATGAGCTCCCACCGCGCAGAAACGATCGGGATAGAGCCGGGCGAGGTCGAGCGCCCCGAAGCCGCCCATCGAGATCCCGCCGATCGCCACGCGATCGGGGTCTGCATCGAGCTCCTCGATCGCGCGGGGAATGGCTTCGCTAACGACGTAAAAACCCCAGTCACCATCTTGGCGGTCGTGCCAGTAGCTCGATTCCCCACCGTCGAGAAGCACGACCCCGGGAGCTTTACGCCCCTCGCCTTCTAACGCCGACAGCAATTCATCGCTCACGAAGCCTTCGGGCGACATCCCGCGCCCGTGCAGTAAGACCAGGAGCGGGGGGTGGGGAGCCGAAGATTCGCTTCGGAGCGCGACCTCGTCTCGCTCCCCCAACGTCGAGCTCGACACGGTGAAGTGATCCAGAGTGATGTTGTGCTCCGCCGGATCCGCCGTGTCGCGCGTGAACCACCACCCAGCGGCAGCGGCAGCGATCAGGACGGCGACGACTAGTGCTATTCGGCCTCGACGTGTTGCACTCATCGGAAGCCGCTACGAAGTGGGCGGTGCGAGCCGTTCGGCGTGCGACTCGATCGCATCGTGCAACGAACTTTGGATGGTCGCGACCGTGAAGTCCCCGCGCGTCCGTTCGATGATCGAGCGCGCGATGTCCGTCAGTCGGCGCAAGCCGAAGGTGATGCCGTCGGGGTAATCCATGGACACGAGGATCGTGTACATGTCATCCATCGCCCCCAGCAGTTCTTCGCAGCGCTCGAGTTTGCGATGCCGCATCAAGTCCAGGATGTGGCGGCGCAGCTCGCCGATCGACTCGGCCATGCCCTTCAGGAACGCAGCAGGTGGAACTCCGACTTCGTCGGGGGTCGGAAAGGGTTTGCTCGTTACGAGCGCGAAAGTGATGGAGGCTTCCGCAAACTCTTTCTCGGCGTCGTGCACGAAGCCGGCGTAGAGCATGTCCTGATGCTCCGCGAGCACGCCTCGAGCGTCATCGAGGCTCGATTTCGCTTCGGCTAGGAGTGCGGTCGCGTTCTCGGTCTCGTAACGGTGCAGGGCGCGTATCGCATTACCACAGGCTCGGATCGTGCTTCGGCTACTGGCGAGCCCCTGCTCTCGCGCCGCGGTCTTCGCGTCGAGCTTCCGGCGTAAGGCATCCGAGATACCCGAGAGATCCATCACGCCACATTACCGAGAGGTGAGGCTAGCGACGGCCCCCGTAAGCGCGCACCGGTTCGTGGAAGGTGATCTCTTCGATCGCGGCGCGACGGGCAACGAGCGGGCGAACCTTCGTCAGCGTCTCGCGTCGTTTCCGTTTTGCGCCGACGAGATAAGCAACGAAGAGAACGCAAGCAACGTCGAATGCGACCTGAACCGTCCATAAAGAACCGCCCTTGAGGATCGCGACCACGAGGCTGAGCGCGGTCAACGCCACAGCGGCCTCGAATATCCGGCGTCTGCGGAGTTGTTGCCTCCGATAGGACCTGCTTCGAGGGTCCGCGGTCTTCGGAACGACCACCCAGCGGCCCTTCCAGGCACGGGTTGGCGGAGCGATCATCTCCATCCGACGCTTGAACCTCTCGGAAGCGGTCAAGGGGTCGTCTTGGCGAGCCCGAAGCACGGCCGGAAGCACAACGGCCGCCCAGGCCAGGGCAAGAAAGATGAAGAAAAATAAGACCAATTGATCTCCCACGCTTGCTAGTTCAACCTCCTCAAGGTAACCCCGCGGCATCCGCACTAAGGGGATTTCTGCGCATTACTCCGCCGCCGTGAGGCTTCCCTGCCTCGTGCCATAGAGTTCCTCGCGCTCTGCAAAAGACCGGCGCCGAAGAACACGCAGCGGCATCGCACGAGCGCGCAGCGCGACGAGACGCGCCTTCGTCCTGGGAAGATATACAAGAGCAAACCTACCGAGGAGAACAGATGCCGTCTAAGCCCGCGACCGGATCGTCCACTGCAGCACCCTCCGAGGACGAAAGCGACGTTCTTCTCATCGGCGCCTATCTGGGCGACGACGGCCCGATCCCGGCCGGGGTAAGTGGACTCGGCCCCCTCGACGATCTCGTTCCTCGGCTCGGAAGCGCGGGCTTCAAAGGCAAGTTGGGTGAGGTGACGATCGTCCCGCCGCCGGACGGGGTGGCGGCGAAGGCCGTCGCCGTGGTGGGCCTGGGTAAAGAAGACAAAGTGTCGGAATCGGTGATCCGGCGAGCAAGTGGATCCGCCGGACGGAAACTCGCAGACCGGTCGACGATCGCGATCGCCCTTCCGCATGGCGAACGGAACACCTTCGTCGAAGCCGCCGCCGAGGGTCTCTTGCTCGGCTCCTATCGGTTCACCACCTACAAGTCCGACGCGAAACCTTCGAAGATCGAGCACCTCACGTTCTTCGGCGACGCGGCGGCCGCCGCCGAAAGGGGTTCCGTTCGGGCCAAGGCGGCGATGTTCGCACGGGACTTGATCAACGAACCCGCGTCCACGTTGACGCCGGCCGTCTTCGCGGAGCGGATCGAGGAAGTTGCGCTCGCTTCGGGACTAGAGGTCGAGGTGTGGGGCCCTCAAGAACTCGAAAGCCGCGGATTCGGGGGGTTGCTCGGAGTGTCGCAAGGGTCGGAGCAAGAGCCGCGCTTCATCCAGCTCCGGTATGCACCGAAGAGTGGTGCGACGAAGAAGATCGCGCTGGTCGGCAAGGGAGTCACGTACGACACCGGCGGGTACTCGTTGAAGCCGCCCGCTTCCATGGAACAGATGAAGACCGACATGTCGGGGGCCGCCGCCGTTATCGCAACCATGAGCGCGCTGGGAGACCTCGAGGTCGATCGAGAGGTCCTCGGATTCATACCGGCCACCGAGAACCTGATCTCCGGGAAGGCGATCAAACCGGGAGACGTGCTGAGGCACTACGGCGGGAAGACCACAGAAGTTATGAACACGGATGCGGAGGGTCGTTTGATCCTCGCCGACGCGCTCGCGTTCGCGTCCGAGCAAGGGCCGGACGCGATCGTCGATCTCGCCACGCTTACGGGCTCGATGACGGTGGCCCTCGGCAACAAGGCGTCCGGTGTTTTCGTGAACGACGAACCCTTATCTAAGGAACTGCTACGTGCCGCTGAGGAAGCCGGCGAACAGACCTGGCGCATGCCTTTGTGGGATGACAACAACAGTGAGCTGGAGTCTGAGATCGCCGACTTCAAGAACGTCGGTTCACGCTACGGCGGAGCCATCACCGCGGCGATCTTCCTTCAGCACTTCGTGGGAGAGGGCATCCCCTGGGCTCACTTCGACATCGCAGGCCCCGCGCGATCGGAAAGCGACCGCGACGAGATAAGCAGAGGCGGAACCGCGGTGGGCGTGAGGACACTGCTCAAGTGGCTGGAAGGAAACGACGGCTGAGTCGAATGACCGGAGATGAGAGACGGACCGACTCAGGCGAGGTCATCCCGCTCGGCACGACGCCACCTCCACCGCCGCAGGTTCCAACGACGAGGCCGCGCGGCCTTCACGGCATCGCCATGGCGCTCACGGTTACCTTCGCTCTCATCGCGCTGATCTCTTTCGTGGGCTTCATCACCGTCGGCTGGCCCGGAAGCGCGGGCCACGTCGTGATCGCGATCCTGATGTTCTCCGTAATCGGATTCATCGCGTCGGCTTCTGCGTCCGTGCTGACCGCGGCGCGCGCAACGTACGTCGGTTATCGGTCCACTACGTCAAGCGACCCAGAGTCTCCGGGACCCCCCGACGAAGCGACCGAGGATGTCGCCGCAGAGTGAACGCCGAATAGACTCCTCGCGTATGGAGATCGACGGTCATCCGACTCAAGACCTGATCGAGGAACTCGAGAGGCGCGGTTCTCTTCCCTTGAAGGGAACAACATCGGGGCCAGAGTCAGAGGCACTCCGCTTCCTCTCAGAACGAGCTCCCGACATCGAAGGTCTCTGGCTGTTCCTCCCCAAGGAAACGTGGCAAACCGGCTTCGATGAACCGCCGACGTAGATGGGCGTGAGCCCGGACGAGTACCGGGATGCGGTTAGGCGGTTCGCCAGCGGCGTCACGGTCGTCACGGTCGCGATGGGCGACGAGCTGCACGGGATGACGGCGTCTTCGTTCGCGTCGGTATCGTTAGACCCGCCTCTGGTACTCGTCTCACTCGACAAGACATCCCGCACTCGCACGATGATCGCGACCGCGGGATCGTTCGCAGTGAACGTATTGGCGAAGGG
>JAXDJP010000274.1:0-3596 GCA_034665645.1 Actinomycetota bacterium
CGCGATGGGGCGCGTAAAGGTCGGTTCCGTCGTATCCCCAACCGTGATCGCCCGAGAACTGGTTCACCGGCATCAGTTCCAACGCCGTAACACCCAACTCCACGAGATACGGAAGCTTCCTCAGCGCGCCTCCGTACGTGCCCTCATCCGTGAAGGTCCCAACGTGCATCTCGTAGATGACCCACTCCGACAGAGGAGGAGGGAGCCAGGCGTCGTCCTTCCACTCGTAGGCGGCCTGATCGACCACCATCGAGAGCCCGTCGACCCCATCGGGTTGAAAAGGAGATCTTGGATCGGGCAGGGCATCAGCGCCGTCGAGCGCGAAGCCGTAGCGGTCGCCGGGCTCGGCCTCGGCATCGACCTCCCACCACCCGCCGTCGGCGGTCGTCATGTAGTGATCCTGGTCGTTAAGTCGCAGGCTTACCTTCGAGGCAAGGGGAGCCCAGACCTGGAAAAGCATCCGGCGATTGTGCCCTGCGCGAACACCCGTCCGGTACAGTCCTGCGGCAGTTGAGCAAGCAAGCCTAGGAGACGAGATCGACAGATCACGTGGCTTCCTCAGGAAGCCTATCCACCCACTTCTATTCGCCGCCTACCCGGTTCTGTTCCTCTTCGCTCAGAACCTCGACGAGGACGTCGGGTTCCGAGACGTTTTATGGCCCCTTGTCGGATGCGTAGTTGCAACCGCGGTCATATTCGGCATCTGTTCGGTAGCTCTGAGGAGCCGCAATAAAGGAGCGGTCCTCACCTCGATCTTGCTGCTGCTCTTTTTCTCGTACGGCCAAGTGCTCGATTTCGCCAACGGACACACGATCTTCTCGAGTTACGTGTTCATGCTCACGTTGTGGAGCGCGCTCGTCGTCGTGGCGGTGTTCCTGGTGGCGCGCTCGAAGGCCGAGATGGCGAACGCGAACGGGAGCTTGAACCTCCTCGCTCTCGTTCTGATCGCGTTGAACGTGGTCCCGATCGCGCTCTACCACCCTCGGGCTGTAGCAGGGGAGGCGACCGGCCCTCTAAAGATCCCGGGTGTCTCCCACGTCGACGACGGCGCCAAGCGCGACATCTATTACCTGATCTTCGATCGATACCCCGGCCCGAAGACGTTCGAGACCCTGTACAAGGATCAGTTCGACAACAGCGACTTCTTCGACTTCCTCGAGCAGAAGGGGTTCTACGTAGCCCGCGACGCCCTCGCGAACCATCTCAAGACGCAGCACTCGCTTTCTTCGTCTCTGAACATGCGCTACATCAAGTACCTGCACGACGAAACGGTGGGCCAGGAGGACGATCAGACGCCGGTCCAGGAACTCCTGCAGAACTTCAGGCTGGCTCGCTACCTGAAGTCTCTCGGCTATCGCTACTACCACGTGGGTTCTTGGTTCCCTCCAACCTTTGAAGACTCGGCGGCCGACGAGAATTTCCACTTCAACACCTGGTCGCAATTCTCATCTCGGTTGCTGGAGACGACGATGTGGCGTGGGATCCGACGAGCGCTCGGGATCCGCGACCCGTTCGACTTCTGGTTGATACAGCGCGAGCACGGTCTCTATGAGATGGACAAGTTGAAGGAGATCAAAGACCTACCCGGCCCCCGCTTCGTGTTCGCTCACGTGCTGCTGCCGCACCCGCCCTACGTCTTCGATCGCAACGGAGGTTTCATCGATCACGAGCCGGTAGACGCGGACAAGGCGCGTATGTTCGAGCAGCTGCGTTACACGAACAAGCGGATCGAAGAACTGGTGACCTCCCTGTTAGCCGGACCCGACGAGACCGATCCCATCATCGTGTTGCAGTCGGACGAGGGACCGCATCCCCCGCGTTATCAAGCCGATGAGGATTACTTCAACTGGACTACGGCCACCGATGAGGAACTAGGGGAGAAGCTCCGGATCCTGAATGCTTACTACCTACCGGGCGTCGCCGACACTCATCTCTATCCTTCGATATCTCCGGTGAACAGCTTCCGCCTCATCTTCGACCTGTATTTCAACGCGAAGATGCCGTTGCTGCCCGACCGGAGTTACGTGTTCCACGATTGGCATCATCTTTACGACTTCACCGACGTGACCCACCGTCTGCGCGACGAGACGACGGGTTCAGGAACGAACGAGCAGGGCAACGGGGAAGGCGGATAGAAGCTCGGGAGCGGAGAGGCGGCCTCCGCTGAAGTCGGCCTCGGTGAACTCGTCTCTCCAACGACCCGGCGGCAGCTCCACAACAGTGTCGCCCCAACCTTCTCTCTGGGTGGTGAGCGGGAGGCGCGGAACGACGACCGCTACCTCGCCGGCCCTCGTGTACCCGACGATGCGATCGGCGAGCGCTCCGTCGCTTGGAATCGCTTCGTACGGGGAGTCTTTGCCGAACGCCTGAGGCCGTCTCGCTCTGAGGTCGAGCGCCCGAGCGATGAGGAACATCTTGGGGAGCCCCTCATCGGCGCGCTCCCACGCCTCGGCCGCTTCGACGGTCAATGCCTGCTTGAGGAGATCTCGCCGGAGCTCGTAGTCGACCGGCCTGCGGTTGTCGGGATCGACGAGGCTGAGGTTCCACAGCTCGGTCCCCTGGTAGGTGTCGGGGACCCCCGGGTACGTGAGCTTGATCAGGGTTTGCGTCAGCGAGTTAACGCGCCCCGGCGAGATCAGCGGCGCGACGAACGAACGGATGTCGTCGACGATGTCTTCGTCGCCCATGACGCTCCTGGTGAAAGAGAGGGTCGCGTTCTCGTACGCGGGCTTCTGGTCGAGCCACGACGTGTAGCGCTTCGCCTCTCTCATCGCTTTCGTGAGGAACGAGGTCACGCGCTCTGCATCCAAGGGCCAGGCCCCGACCAGCGTTTGCCACAGCAGGTATTCGGTGTTGCGGTCGGGGAGGTTGCCCTGCCGGTGGCGCGCTGCCATCTGGGACCATCGCTCGACGGCAGCCGCCCATGCACCTGGGATCTCCGCTAGGACCGCGAGTCGGGCCCTCACGTCCTCGCTGCGCTTGGTGTCGTGCGTCGACGACCCAAGCATCGACAGGGGGTGACCCGCACTCGCTCTCGAGGCGGCGTCGTGGAAGTCGCCGATCTTCGTTCCGAACGCGCCGGGGTCGCCGCCTACTTCGTTCAGGGCGACGAAGCGGTTGAAGTTGTAGAAGACCGTGTCCTCGACGCCTTTCGCCATGATCGGGCCGGTCGCTTGCTGGAAGCGCATGAGGAACTCCCGGTTCTTAGGTTCGTCCCACGTGAGAAGTGCTTCTTCCACCCTGTCGAACACGACGGGGGACACGTGGGGGGCGCGGTCCCGAGCACTCGCCGATGCATCGCGCAAGATCGTTTCGTCGGAGTCGTGCGCGCTGCCATCGGGGAGGACGTACGTCCGGTAGACGTGCAGCGCAGCGATGACCTCGGCCAGTGCAACCCGCGCCTCGTCCATCGCGTCGTCGGGGTCGGCCCCCCAAGGATCAACGGTGCGCAGGAACTCGCGGGTAAGCCGCGCGATGTCGCCGGCCATGACTCGGCGCATTATCAGCATCTTCTTCTCGTGCGTCAGGGCGCCGAGGTCGGCAGACGCGCCCGTGAAGGACGCGTAGAAATCGGTCAGCTCGTCTTCGGAGGCACC
>JAXDJP010000275.1:0-2548 GCA_034665645.1 Actinomycetota bacterium
ACGGCGGTCGCGTTAGCGCACGCTCTCGGGGCAGATGCCTGCGAGATCTACACAGACGTCGAAGGTGTCTACACGGCCGATCCTCGTCTCATCCCCGATGCGAGGAAGCTCCACGCCGTTTCTTACGAGGAGATGCTCGAGCTCGCGGCCGCGGGAGCAAAGGTCCTATCGCTGCGGTCGGTCGAATACGCTCGTAACAACGAGGTTCTCATCCACGTGCGCTCTTCTTTCAGCGGCGCCGAGGGAACCTGGATCCGGAAGGAGGACGAACGCATGGAGAAAGCAATCATCTCCGCGGTCGCCCAAGACGACTCTGAAGCCAAGATCACCGTTCGCAACGTGCCCGACTCACCCGGTGTTGCGGCTCGCATCTTTCGGCCACTCGCCGACGAAGGCGTGAACGTCGACATGATCGTGCAGAACGCCTCCGAAGAAGGTCGAACCGACATCTTCTTTACCCTCCCGAAAGACGATCTACGGCGGGCTCAGTCGGTGCTGGAGCGCATCCGGGAGTCGATCGGGTCGAGTGGGATCGACACCGACACCGAGATCGCCAAGGTCTCTCTCGTGGGGGCCGGGATGAAGAGTCATCCGGGAGTCGCGGCCGACATGTTTGATGCACTGGCGACCGCCGGCGTCAACATCGAGATCATCTCGACATCTTCGATCAGGGTCTCGTGCGTGATCCGCAGGACCGACATGGAAGAAGCCGTGAGGGCCGTCCATAAGAAGTTCGAACTTCCCGAGGAAGCAGTCGTGCGCGAGCAGCATCCCCTGACTGCAACGGGACAGATCAAAGCTCTGCAGCCCGATCGCGATGGAGATTCGCGTTGAAGACCGTCCTCGTGGGCGCGACGGGTGCCGTCGGCACCGAGATGCTGCGCATCCTGGAAGAGCGCAGCTGGCCGAGTGATGAGCTCGTTCCGGTCGCCTCTCCTAGGTCGGCGGGTCGCAAGCTCCCGTGGAAGGGGTCCACGATCGAGGTCGTTGCGCTCGAGGAGAGCGTTTTCGACGGGGTCGACATCGCTCTGTTTGACGTGCCCGACGACGTGTCGCGGAAGTGGGCGCCCTTAGCTGCCGCGGCGGGCGCGGTCGTAGTCGACAACTCCGCCGCGTGGCGCATGGATCCCGAGGTTCCACTCGTGGTTCCCGAGGTCAACCCGAGCGACATCAACGAGCGTCCCAAAGGGATAGTGGCGAGCCCCAACTGCACGACCCTGGCGATGGTCGTTCCTCTCGCGACCTTGCATCGCGCTGCGGTGCTGGATCGCCTGATCCTCGCGTCATACCAAGCGGCCTCGGGCTCCGGAAAGCCGGGTGTCGACGAACTGTGGGAACAGACGGAGGTCGTCGTGAAAGAGGCAGACCCCGTGCGCGAAGGTTTGGCTCGCGACGTTCTTACCGCCGGCCCCACGTTCACGCATCCGATCGCGATGAACGTTATTCCGCAGTGCGGTTCGGTAAAGAGCCATGGCTACACCAGCGAAGAGATCAAGCTGTGCGACGAAACCCGCAAGATCATGGGACTCCCAGAGCTCAGGGTAACGGCCACTTGTGTGCGAGTGCCGGTCATGGTCGGCCATGGCGTTTCGGTCCACGCCGAGTTCGAGCGAGAGATCACTCCGGATGAAGCGCGGGAGCTCTTGCGTGCCGCCGACGGCGTCGAATTGCAAGACGATGTCGACCGAGGGATCTTTCCCACGCCGCTGCAGGCGGCCGGAACCGATCCCTGCTATGTGGGACGGATCCGCCAAGACCGATTCGATCGCAAGGCCCTGGAGATGTTCTGCGTCGCCGACAACCTCCGCAAGGGAGCGGCGCTGAACACGGTTCAGACGGCGGAGCTGCTTCTCAACCGTTAAGCGGGCGGAGCGAATACGGCAGCGTCGGCTTCCTCTCTCCGTCGGCGCTTGAGGAAGAGGACTGCCCACGACGCGGCGGCAACGAAGCCGACCGGGACCACGACGTCCGCCGGAACGATAGTCAGCATCCAGTAAGACGCGGCGGCGATCAGGGCTGCAGCCGGGATCGTGATGATCCACGCGTACACGACCCGCGTCGTAAGGCCCCACCGGACTGCAGATGGTCTGTTCGTCGCTCCCACGCCGACGATGGCTCCGGTGATCGTGTGCGTAGTAGATACGGGGATTCCGAGCGCGCCGGTCGTGAACAGGGTCGCGGCCGCCGCCGTCTCCGCGGCGAATCCGCCGACCGGAGCGAGCTTCGTGATTTTCGAACCGAGAGTGTGGACGATGCGCCAGCCACCGGACATCGTCCCGAGAGCGATCGCGGCGTGGGCCATAAGGACTATAGGCAGGGTCACTTCGAATTCCGAGATGGGGGCGTGCCGGTCGATGAGGATGATCGCGGCGATCACCCCCATCGTTTTCTGCGCGTCGTTGGCTCCGTGCCCGAGCGAATAAGCCGCAGCCGAAACCAACTGCGCTTTCCGGAAGAACCAGTTCGCTTGACCCAGCTTGACCCCACGTCTCGTGGCGAACTGCGCGCAGAACAGCACGAAGTTCATGAGGATCACCGCGAGGATCAT
>JAXDJP010000276.1:0-3123 GCA_034665645.1 Actinomycetota bacterium
TGTCGCCCAGCACACCCCACGCGAGCGAAGCTGCCGCAACGAAGATGACGGTTGGACGACGCGGCAGAAACCTGCTCATCGTCGGGAGAAGACCGAACAGGACCAGCGGAGGACCCAAGAGGATGCCCGGCCACGCGTCGGTAGAGCTGAGGCCTGCAGCGAACGACATCGCTCCAACCAGAGCAACGAGCACTCCGATGATCAACGTCCTCAGTTTCGCCTTCGATCGTGTGGGTTCAGGAAGGTCGCGGATCGCTCGGATGATGTTGATGCGCGAGATCCGCACACTTGTAAAGAGAACCGTGATCAGCGAGATGAGCGCGCCGAGGCAGAAGCCTGTCAACAAGCTTCCGGGTTCGAGCGAGAACGTGAGGTCGAGCGAGAAGTCGCCCCCTCCGGCGAAGATCTTGGCCGCCACCTTGATGATCGCCCAACCAACCCCGATCCCGAGTGCCGCCCCCAGGAGACCGGCCGGCAGCGCGTATAGACCGCCCTGCATATAGAAGCTCCGCACTAGATCCGATCGCCGCATCCCGACGGCGCGCAACATCCCTAGTTGGCCCTTCCTCTCTTCGGACAGCATCACGAAGATCTGCACCAGCAGGAGGATGCCTGCGATGACGGCGAAAGAGCCGATGCTGAAGAAGAGTTGAGAGAACTGGTCCCCGGACTCCTTGGCGACGTCGAGCGCGTCCTGCTTCACGGTCTCGACCCGTATCGATGGATCGTCGCCGACCGCCGTTCTGATGAGACCATTCACCTGGTTCGTCAGCGGAGCGCCATCCTCGACGCCACCCCGGTTAGAGATCAGCACGGTCGTGGTCGGCGGTACTGCTCCCTCCGGGACGCCGCCCTGCGTGAGACTCGCGAGCGTTCCCGGCTCGACGAACGCGTTAGGCGTGTTGCTCTCTTGACCGGTCCAGAACCCCGCCAGTCCGTTCGTTGGTAAGACGCGGTCGACCGTCAGCTGCACCCGCCGTCCGAACAGCGACGCCGTGATCTCGTCGCCGGCGACAACCGAGAGCGAATCGGCAAGGTCTTGGTTGATAACCGTTTCGCCCGGTGCCGGGGTTCCGCCCGATACACCCGTCGCCACTGGGTCGCCGCCGAAGTCCGCCGCGGTCTCCAGATCCAGCTCGACCATCTGGCCCGATGGCTCGGCGCGCGGCTCGCCCTCCTCTTGGATCGAGAAAGCGGCCGGAGCCCGAACCAAAGAGGTGACGCCGTCGATCCGACGATCGTCTATCGAGGTGATCTGCTCTTGGATCTGGGCCGCGCGTTGTGGATCAGGATCGACGATGAACTCATCTATCGGCCCGAGATGTGTGGTGGCGGTCGCCCGGATAGAGGCATCCAATGTGTCGCCGACGATGAAGCTGCCGGTCATGATCGCCGTCCCAAGGAGACTCCCGACGATCACCAAGATCGTTTCGCCCCTTCGCCGCGCTGTGTCGCGCACCGCTAGACGGCGGAGGTCGGGCCGCCGGATCATCTGATAAAAGACGACCCCGAATGCCAGGGCGACGAGGACCGGCAAGATCACGGCTATCCCGTTCGGGTCGTGCTGGATTCGATCGCGCCATCGCGCATCTTTATGAGGCGGCCGGCAGATGCGCCGATTCCGGCGTCGTGCGTGACGAGAACGAGGGTCAAACCGTCCGCGTTCAATTCTTTCAACAGGCTCATGATCTCGCCGGCCGTTTCCGAATCGAGATTTCCGGTCGGCTCATCGGCCCACACGATGGCAGGAGTGCCGGCGAGAGCGCGGGCGATGGTGACCCGTTGCTGCTCGCCGCCCGACAGTTCGTTAGGTCGATGCGTGGTCCGGTCGCCCAGCCCAACGCGCTCGAGTGTTGCCTCCGCTTTCTTGCGCGCCTCGGAGGGGTCTACGCCGGCAAGGAGCAGTGGGAGTTCCACGTTCTCCGCGGCGGTGAACACGGGGATCAGGTTGAACGACTGAAAGATGAATCCCATCTCCTTGGCGCGGTGCTTGCTGCGTTTCGCATCGGAAAGTTTGTGGATGTTCTCGCCCTCGACGAGAACCTCGCCCCCATCGATCTCGTCCAGCCCAGAGAGACAATTGAGGAGCGTGGTCTTCCCAGAGCCCGAAGGTCCCATGACGGCAAGGAACTCGCCACGCCTCACGCTGAGGTCGAGATCTCGAAGTGCCTCAACGGTTTGGGCTGAGGTTCTGTAGATCTTCTTCACTCCGGTGGCGACCAGGATGTCGCCCAACGTCGGATCGGGCTCGACCCGCTCCGCTGCAGCCGTATTCAAGAACTCTTCCTTTCGAGGATGGCTCTCAAGCTAACGCGGCGCGCGGATCGCGCAGCCCGAAAACGCTACGTATTTAGACGGGTTTCCACGAGAAAGGACCCGGCGTGATCCGCCGGGTCCTTCTGTGACACCTTTACTAAGCTTCCGGTATCGCCTCGCCGTCTCCCTCGGTGACGCCGGCCAACTCGACCGGAGGATGATCGGGAGAACGCTCCGCCTTGCGGAACACGACCTCTTGCTCGCCGTCCTCGCCCGGAGCCGAGTCGACGATGATGGTGTCGCCGGCCTCGTACTCCTTCCACAGGATCTTTTCCGACACGGGGTCCTCGATCAACCGCTGGATCGCTCGGCGTAGAGGCCTAGCTCCCAGAGAGGGATCGTACCCACGAGCCGAAAGAACTTCCTTGGCGCCGTCGGTCAACTCGATGCCAACGTCCTGACTCTCGAGCTGATCCGCGACCCTCTTGATCATGAAGTCGACGATCGCGTAGACCTCGTCCTTCGTAAGTTCATGGAAGACGATGACCTCGTCGATCCGGTTCAAGAACTCGGGTCGGAAGTTGCGCTTGAGCTCCTCGTTGACGCGCTCTTTCATCTTGTCGTAAGTGAGGTCGCCCGTCGCTTGACCGAAGCCCATCGCCGGCTTGCGAAGGTTCTGCGTGCCGAGGTTGGACGTCATGATGATCACGGTGTTCTTGAAGTCGACCGTCTTTCCCTGCGCATCCGTGAGACGACCATCCTCGAGGATCTGCAACAGCGTGTTGAAAACGTCGGGATGGGCCTTCTCGATCTCGTCCAGTAGCACGACCGCGTAAGGCCGACGCCGGACGGCTTCCGTCAACTGAC
>JAXDJP010000277.1:0-5366 GCA_034665645.1 Actinomycetota bacterium
ATGGTGGAATCGACGCCCGAAACCGGGCTTGACGGGGGGGTGAGTTACAAAAGTTGCTTAGGTACGGACGTGTTACCCAAGACCCTTCAGGAAGTCCGACAGCATCTCGTTGACCTCTGACATCTCCTCGATGAGGCACCCGTGGCCGGTCTCGAACATACGGAGTTGGGCCCCCGGAATAGCCGCCGCGATCTCCTCTGAGGCGAAGCCGGGGACCATCATGTCCATCCGGCCCCCGAACACCAAGGTTGGGCAATCAATCTTGGGTAATTCGTCGAGGGCATCGTGTTTGTCGATCGCTTGGAGCTGAGCGTGGAGGCCCTCCTCGACCATCATGTCGGGAGCCCCCGGGGCGTCGAGGGAAGCCACGAGCCGGTCGATGGCCTCGGCTCCCATCTCGAAGAACCGGGGCGTGAACATCCGGACGAGCGAGCCGTCGATGAGGCCGACATTTCCGGCGCTCTCGACGAGCATGCGAGCGAGGGTCGTCTGACGACGCATGAACTCGATCGGGCGAGCCCACGTGATGCCGAGGATCAACGCAGACACGCGCTCGGGATGATCGAGGACTATGCGTTGTGCGATCGCCCCACCCATCGAGACTCCGAAGACGATCGTCTTTTCGATCCCGAGGCTGTCGAGCAACCGGATCGCGTCGTTCGCCATCTCGTCGATCGTCGTGACGAGGGCTCCCGTCGACCGGCCGGCCCCCCTGTTGTCGAAAGTGATGAAGCTGTTTCGTTCGATGATCGGAGGTATCTGCGCGGCCCAGTAACGCTGGTCGAGCCCGAATCCCATCACACCGAGAACGGGGGGACCCTCGCCGCGGATCTTGTAATAGATCTGGGCGTCGTCGAGATCGGCTAGAGGCATGACGGGATACTAAGTCCGCAGCCTGGCCCTTAATCGCCGCGCGGGCGTAGCATCGAGAGCATGCGGCGCGCGGCGTTCGTTCTTATCTCTGCTCTGTTCCTGTTGGTCATCGGCGCGAGCCTTGCGGGGGCCCAGTTGAGAGATCCGTTCCAGCCGGTCGCGTCGGGCGATGGGAACGTGCAACCAGCAGGTCCCGACAACTCGAACGTCATAGAGCCCGGCCCGGGACCGGCAAACCCCGGCGACGGTAAGGATCTCCCCTTCACGGGATCCGACTCGAGCGGGTGGGTCGTTCTCTCTTACGGCTTGATCGCAGCCGGCGTCACCTCGATCTTGGTCGCCCGAGCGCGGCGTCCGATCAGCCTCCGCTAAAGCCGCGAATCCGGCTCCGCCGGGAGCTTTTGCCTTAGCGTTCCCCGTCGTGAATACCTGTGCCAAGCCGGGTTGCGCGGGCTCCGCCACTGCGGTGCTGGGCTACGACTACTCGCAGAGCAGGGCCACCCTCGAGGACCCCGGCCCCGATCCGATCTCGCCGCACGTGTACGCGCTGTGCTCCTCGTGCGCCGAAAAGATGCGACCTCCGCGTGGCTGGACCCTCGAAGACCTGCGCTCGCGGCCCCCACTTTTCCTCGACGACGCCCGTCCTCATCGCGCGGCTGCCATCGCTATCGAAGACGAGGAACGCGAACGGCGTGAGCTCGACCTCGAGCCCGCCGCACGCCAATTGTTCTTCGGCCAGAGTGCGTAGGCAGTAGTCCGGCGATGACGATCGAGCGCCGGCTATTCAACGACCTGAGGCGTCTCGACAGGCACGACCTCCGCCGGATCCTCATCTTCGCTCGAGGCTTGTTGATGGCGATGGGGGACGAGAGCGCCGACGCGGCGGAGCTCCAGGCCGGAGATCCGAAGGTCACCTACCGCCTCGAAACCGTTCGCTGCGGGAAGCCGAATTGCCGGACGTGCCCCCACGGCCCCTACTGGTACGCCTACTTCCGAGAGGGCACGAGATTGAGGTCTAGGTACATCGGGCCCGAACTTCCAGAAGATGTCAGAAAGAAGATCTAGCCCCCTGGGGACCACCCGTAAGTCGTAATCGGTCTAGGACCTTGGGTACCCCTTTTCCCCTGTTCGGGGGATTCCCATCGATATGCCCCCCGCCCAAACTCTTACGTGGGGCTAGGGCCACGAAGCGCAACGAAATGGGAGGCAAAGATGGAGTGTCCGAAGTGCGGCGAAGCTTGCACGCAGATCGAGATCAACCTGAAAGAAGAAGACAGCATGCAGTTCTTCTCCTGCCGCCGCTGTGAAGTGAAGTGGTGGGAGCACGGAGGCGGAACGATCGACCTCGAAGAGGTTCTCTACCTGACGGCGCATCAAGGCGCTTTCTAAGCAATCAACTCCGCAACACGTGCCGGCTCGCCTATCGGGCCGGCATCGTCGCGTCTGGGACGTATTTCGGACTTGATGCGAAGAATGTCGCACTACGACCTTTAGTCGACGCGACGAATCCCGCCCAAAAAAGGTCGACTGGGCTATAGCCAGTACAAGCTTTGCGAGCCATACTTTTCGTCTGAAGCGAAGTGCGGGCGTTCGTGGCCGAGACCGACCGCCTCTCGGCTGAGAGAAATCTCGGTCCTGGGGCACCGTGACGGCACGACCCCCTCAACTGGCACCTGTTGCCGAAACGACGGCATGCGCCGCGAGCGCCCGCACTTCGCTTCACCGCCGACGGCGGACGAACTCCTTCCCGATCTCAGCCTGTGGTCCGCGCGGCTCGTCCATCGCGAAGCGTCCCAATCGCCGTCTGTAAGTGATCGCGAAGGCGAACTGGAATCCGACCTTGTCGATCGCACGCCGTGACGGCGCGTTGTCCTCCTCGACTGCGATCCAAACGCGCCTCGTTCCTTCGGCGGACAATCTCGTGACGATGTTCGCCAGGGCAAACGGATATATGCCGCGCCCGCGCGCGTCGGCTCGCGTGAACGACTCGTACACGTACGCATCTCCGGGCGGGGGAACCAGGTGCGCCCGGATCTCGCGGGCCCACGAAGGTCCCGTACTGACCCAACTCGAGTGGAGGATGCGGTCGTCATCTTCGACGAGGAAGCAACGGGTTTCGGCGGTAAGCCGGTCGCGGAACGTCGAAGCCGAATCGGTTCCTATGTCCCGTGCGTAACGCTCCCCATCCTCCGCCTCGGCCTGCCGGAAGCGGAGGCCGTCTGCCGACCAGGATGTGGGCTCGGCCGTCTTCACGAGAAACAGCAGCGTGTCGCCGGAGCGGATCTCTTCTTTGATCCGACTCTTGGTCAGTTCGGCGACCTCCGAGAACCCGCGCGCGTGGGCGCGGGTCCACAGCTGCTTGGTTCCGTGAGAGAGCTTGTTCACGATCGACACGAACTCGAACATACGCCGCTCCGCGCGGCGGTCCGAAAGAGTGAAGTTGGGGAGCTAGAAGATCGTTAGCGGCGCTGGGCCCGGATACGAGCTTTGCGCTCTATCTCCGTCAAGCCGCCCCAGATCCCGTAAGGCTCGCGCATCGTGATCGCGTACTCGAGACACTCTTGGCGCACGACGCAACCCGCGCAGATCCTCTTGGCTTGTTCTTCTCGGTGTCGGCGCTCGACCGGCGTTTCGATGTCGTCGAGTCCGAAGAAGACCACCGCTGCGTGCGAGAGGCAGGCCGCTCGGGTCCGCCACTCCGCGTCGGTGGATATGAAGGCTTCATCAAGCATGTCCAGTTGATGGTCACAGTCGCGGGAGTTCTAGTCAATGCCTGAGTCGAAATCCCCCCTTTAAGATGCACGTCATGAGCGGCGACCTGGGGGCGATCTTCAAGGCGTATGACATACGTGGTGTTTACCCCGAGGACCTTGACGAAGAGGCAGCGCGCCGCATCGGTTGGGCTTTCGCCCGCTTCCTCGGCGATGCGCCGGGCGTCGTCATCGGCAGGGACATGAGGACTTCTTCTCCTTCGCTGGCAGCGGCATTCACCGAAGGGGTTCTCGCCGCCGGGACCGATGTGACCGACCTCGGTGAGGTCTCCACCGACGCTCTTTACTTCGCTTCCGGTCGATTGGAAGCTCCTGGAGCGATGTTCACGGCTTCCCACAACCCTGCGAGGTACAACGGCATCAAACTCTGCCGAGCCCTTGCGGCCCCCATCGGGGGCGACTCCGGCTTGTCGGAGATAAGGGATCTGGCAGCGAGCGTCGACCGGGTGGGCGGGGCGGCGGAACGCGGCAGCCGGAAGGAAGTCGACACCCTTTCGGAATACGCGGTCCATTGCCGCTCCTTCGTCGACCGCGAGCTGTTGAGGCCTCTCAGGGTTGCGATAGATGCCGGCAATGGGATGGCCGGTAAGACCGTTCCGATCGTCTTCGACGAGTTGCCGTTCGACGTCGTCCCACTCTTCTTCGAGCTGGACGGAACGTTCCCCAACCATCCGGCTAACCCGATCGAAGCCGAGAACGTCAAAGACCTCCAGCGCGCGGTCGTCGAACAAGGATGCGATCTCGGGATCGCGTTCGACGGAGATGCCGACAGGATCTTTCTCATCGACGAGAAGGGAGGTCCCGTTAGCGGGTCGACGACGACCGCTCTCGTCGCAGAACGCCTGCTGAAGAAGAATCCAGGGGAGACGATCCTCTACAACCTGATCTGTTCGTGGGCCGTCCCGGAGATCGTGAAAGAGAACGGAGGCGTTCCGGTAAGGACGCGAGTCGGGCACTCGTTCATCAAAGAGACGATGGCCGAAACCGGTGCGATCTTCGGCGGCGAGCACTCCGGTCACTATTACTTCCGCGACAATTTCCGCGCCGACTCCGGCATGATCGCGGCCCTCCTCGTGCTCGAGACTTTGTCCATCAGCGGAAGGCCGTTGACGGAGGTTCTCTCCTCGTTCGAGAGGTATTCGGCGTCCGGCGAGATCAACTCCGAGGTCACCGACCAACAAGCCACCGTCGAAGAACTAGCGCGCCGTTACTCAGACGCGCGGCAGGACCGCGTCGACGGGCTTACGGTCGAGTATGACGACTGGTGGTTCAACTGCAGGGCTTCCAACACCGAGCCCCTGCTGCGCCTCAATCTCGAAGCGAGGGCACCTGGATTGATGGAAGAGAAGAGAGATGAAGTACTGAACATCATCAGAGGGAGTTAGCGATATGGCGGTAGATCAGAAACTTCTCGAGATCCTCGCGTGCCCTAACTGTCACGGTCGCGTGGAGTACCTCGAGAGTGAAGACACGATCGTGTGCCGGGGCGAGTGCGGGTATCGCTATCCCGTGCGCGACGACATCCCGGTGATGCTCATCGACGAAGCAACGAAGCCGTGACGGAGTCGTCACCCCTCGACCTCGACGATAACGAAGCGATCAAGTCGCTCGACTCGGAGGACGTTCTCGGTTCCGTCGAAGGCTTCGCCGAGCAGTGTCGCGAGGCATGGGCGATCGGAAGCACCGCAGTGGGACTTCCGGACGGAGTCGGCGTGGAGACGA
>JAXDJP010000278.1:0-4127 GCA_034665645.1 Actinomycetota bacterium
CATCACGGCGACCGAGTCGGACGAGAGCTTCTCCAAGGTGGGAGAGCGAGCGCGCCTCATACTTGCGGCGCCGCGTGCGCCTTGCGAGATCGACCGACCTTTGCGCCCACTCGACCGCCGAGTCGGGAGTCTCCGCCCGTAAAGCGATCTCGGCGCGCGCTGAGGTCAATCGACCGTAGACCAGCCACCTGGTCCAACCGGTGGCGTTTTGGGCGTCGGCCCACAGCTCCGGCCACGTGCGCTCGGCAGTCTCGATGTCGCCGGAGAGCAGGTCGGTGAAAAGCAGGTCGGACCTCGCGAATCGCAGCGGCATACCAAAGCTCATACCCTCGGATAATTCGAGGGCGGTTTCGCTTCGACGGCGCGCCTCATCGAGGTCAAAAAGTTCCCGATAAGCAAGCGAGGAATAGTTCAGAAGGACTCTCGATTCCTGCCCCAGCACATCTCGGGCGATCGCGAACAGCTCGTCCCAGATCCGGATCGCTTCCTCGTGACGCCCAAGCGCGGCAAGTGACAGGGCCTCGGTGCCCCCGCCGCGCAAGAAGGCCTCAGGGCTGTGGATATCTGCAGCTAGAGCTCGGGCGTCTTGTGAAAGTTCGGCACAGCGCTCGTAACGCCCCGCCCAATATGTGGTGTCGGCGTGAAGATGAAGATGTTCGGCGCGGTCATACGCTTTCGTACTGGGAACCCATTCGGCCAGTGCTCGTTCCCCGAGCTCAAGGGCTTGAGCGAGGTCCCCGTCGGCACCCCGCATCGCCAGTCCCTGGCTCAGGAGTGCAACGGCAGCCGGCATGGCTTCCTCGTCTCCCAGCTCAGCAGCAAGTGCCACCGCCTCGTGCGCGATCTCGATCGTCTCAGCATCTTTCTCGGTCCAAAGCGTCGCGCGGCCCCGCACGAGCAATGCCTCGAGCCTCTGGGCGCCCATCAATTCCGGGAGAAGCTCTGCGAGTTCCTTGTCCGCCCTCTCGTACTCGAGGAGCCTGACGAGAGCGATGCTTCGCCGGAGGCTGATGTCGCGGCGCAACTCGTCTTCCTCCGCCAGTTCGAGAGCGGTCGAATACAACTCGACGGCGGCATCTTGCGCCCAGCCTCGGAAGGCAGACTCCGCAGCGAGTAGCAGATACGGGATCGCCCTCGAGGCCTCATCCGCCTCCCGCCAGTGGTGCGCCAGCAGGGACGCCAGAGTCTCGCTCGCGCCCTCGATCGTCACCTCGATGTACCGAGCGACGGCGGCGTGGGTCTTGCGCCGAGCAGCGCGCGGCACGGTTGAATAGGCCACCTCTCGGATGAGCATGTGCTTGAAACTGAACTCCGCGTCCCCGGCGAGCTGACTGGTTCCCTCACGACGAACCAGATCGCGCGCCTCCAGGAATGCAAGCCCCTCGTCGACGCCGTCCAAGCTGTCGACCGCGCTGAGGACGCCACGCCAGAACGTTTTCCCGATCACCGCGGCCGATAACAAGACGGCTCGCGCTTCCGCAGGCATCGCATCGATCCTCGATGCGATCGCCTCCCGCACCGTCACCGGTAGCGTTCCGCCTCCCAGATCGGCTAGCGAGGCAGCAAGCTCCTCGAGGAAAAGTGGATTGCCCTCTGCTGCCTCGACGACTCGATCGACGTCATCCGAATCTCCGGCAACAGAACGGATCAGATGTCCTGCAAGAACGGCTGCATCCGACTCCGGAAGCGGTTCGAGCGAGATCAGCGTCTGGGCAACGAGGCCGCTCCCCCACGACGGGCGCGTGTCGAGGAGCTCGGGCCGCGCAGGCGCGACGAACATGACTTGCGAATCCCGAACGTATGTTGCGAGGTACTCGATCAGCTCCAGCTCGCTGGTCTTCGCCCAGTGGATGTCCTCGAATATGAGGAGGGTTGGCTGCGACGTGGCCATACCTTCAACGAAACGGCGCGCCGCGAAGAAGAGGAGGCGCGGTTCATCGACCCCTTCTCCGACATCCAGTCCCATCAAAAGGGCGAGGTAACGGGTCGTGTCGGCAACTTCGCCCTCCGGCAAAAGCCTTTCGACAGCGCGCTGCAGCTTCTCGCGAGCTAGGTCGGGAGAGTCCGAGTCGATCATGCCGCTGGCGGCTCGGACGAGTTGTCCGAATGCCTCATACCCGGTCTGCGCTCCGTACGGCAGGCAGCGGCCGCGCAAGACTTGTCCGGCATCCGCCGTCACAAACGAAGTCACCTCGTGACAAAGCCGAGACTTCCCGATGCCCGGAGGACCCAGGATCGTCACCAGATGGGGGCGACGCTCGGCGACCGTGCGGCCCCACAGCGAGCCCACCAGCTCCAGCTCGCGGCGGCGGCCGACGAATGGATTGACTTCGATCGGTCGCTCCGATGGGGCAACAAGCGGCTCGAGAGCGAGCCAGGCCGCGACCGGCTGGCTCTTACCCTTGGCCTGAACCGGGGCTAGACGCTCGTACTTGATCGCGTGTCGCGTGGCCCGATGAGTCTGTTCCCCGACGATCAAGTGCCCTTCAGGTGCGGCGGTTTGGAGACGCGACGCGGTGTTGACCACATCACCAATGGCCAGAGCCTCGCCTGCCCTATTGCCGACAACGACCACTGCATCTCCGGTATTGACGGCTGCGCGGGCCACCAAGTCCAAGCCGTGGGTTCGGTCGAGCTCGTTGATGCCTTCGAGAACGGCGAGTCCCGCCCGCACTGCACGTTCCGCATCGTCGCTGTGTGAGATAGGTGCGCCAAATACGGCCATCACCGCGTCACCCGCGAACTTCTCTAGAGTGCCGCCGTGTCTCTCGATCCGCTCCCTTGCGTCGGCGTGGTAAAGGTTGAGCACATCACGAACGTCCTCGGGATCTGCGAGATCGGAGCGCGCGGTGAACCCGACGAGATCCACGAAGAGGACCGAGACAAGCTTTCGCTCCTCGCGCCGCACAGCCGTCCCATCAAGAGGCTGTCCGCAGGTACTGCAAAAGCCCGATTCGGACGAGTTCTCCGCGCCGCAACGCGCGCACGATACGAACTCCGTCATGTCGTCATCGTCATCTCGAACTAGGGCTACCCAAGACTCCCGAAACCACTAGCCCCCTGACCTTCCGGGGGTCGAGGACAACCGCGTTAGCTGTACACCCAGAACTCTTTGAAGTCACCAGAGACCACCCACCTCGTCCGGACGCCTTTCGGAAGTGAGACCATAATCCCCGGTCTCAGCTCGAACGTTGGCCCGCCCTCCACCTCGAGCTGCCCGGATCCATCAAGGATCAGGATCGTCTCGTGCCAGACAAGATCGACCGACACGACGTACTCGCTCTGACCAGGGACGGTTTTCGGCTTCCAGAGTCCGGCTTGAACCGCGTCATCGGTGCGAAGGAAGTAGGCCAGGCCACCCGTCTCCTCATCGTCCTCCCACTCGGCCTCGTCGATATGTGAGGAGACGATGGAATCGTTCAATGGCGTCACCTTCGCGCAAGCGTTGCCGGCTAGAGCTTGACGATCTTCAAGGCGGGATGCTTGTACTCATCGTCCCGTGAGAACTTGATCTCGCCATCCTGCGTCACGTAAGCGGTAACCACCGGCTTCCAGAGGGTCAGGAAGCCGGGGAAATCGTCCCCGAACAGGAAGGCTCCCGAATCGCAGATCCGAGCCAGATTGAAGACCTTGTCGAATAGATCGCCCATGATCTTGTCCGTGGCGGCTCCCGCCGTGAGGTCCGTGTATTCCCCCTTGTAGAGCTGCTCCGCGAGGTCGCTCTTCCACGCCTCCATCAGACGCCCGAACGGATCCTCTATCTGATCCTCTAACCATTCGGCGATCGAGTTCGGGACATGCTTGTTGCGAAGCATCACGTCGATCCCGTCGATCTTCGTTCTCGCCTTCAGGATGAGATCGTCGGCCCACGCAAGAAGGTTGGAGCTGAGAGCCGGCCCTTTCAGGCCGCCGTTCCGTTCGAAGTATTTCTTCAACCTGGACTTGAGCGCGGGCTTCATCTTGTCCGTCGCCCAATCCTTGACCCCGAGCTTGTCGAGCAACGCAGTGAGGCTGAAGCAGAAACACATCTTCCTGTTCACGGAGGCCGAAGAAACTCCGACGTCGGTGAGGGTCCCGCAGTGGGGGTCGCACACCTGCTTCTCCCACCGGGTCTCGAATCCGAAGAT
>JAXDJP010000279.1:0-2527 GCA_034665645.1 Actinomycetota bacterium
TGCGGCGAGGACCTGCACGACGAGGTAACCAAGTTGGTTCACCGCGACGTAACCGATCACGAATAACGACAGGCGCGCGAGCTTCTTGAGCGACGGATGGTGAGCCGAAAGGGTCAGCCGGTAGCGGCCCAGGCCGCGCAGGAAGGGGATCTGCGCGAGCGCCATCACTGCCACCCCGGCGGTCGTGCCCAGTCCGATGATCAACAGCTGCGACCCCGAGATCGTCTCCAGCGTCACGCGTTCGTACGCCTGACGGAACAAGAGGAACACCGCGATAACGACGACGTTGTTGAGGATCGGGGTGAACATCGGCGCACCGAACCGTTTGTGAGCGTTCAGAAGCCCCGCGGTTAAGGCGGTCAGTCCGTAAAAGATGATCTGAGGGATGAAGAGTCGCAGCAGAACGGTAAGGACGTGCCGCTGTGCCTCGACCTGCGATCCGTCGACGTTCAGTGTGTACAGCTTGGCGAGAAGCGGTGCCGCCAAGATCCCGAGCGTCGCGAGCGCGGTCAGTGTCACAAGCGACAGGTTGATCAACGCGCTGCCGACCTCCCAGGCGCGCTGCTTACCTTCTTTCTCTAAGAGCTCGACGAAGACTGGGACGAAAACCGAGGTGAGGATGCCCCCCAAGATGAGCTCGTAGATGATGTTGGGGGCCGTATTCGCAAGGTTGTACGAGTCGGCGATGCTGCCCTTCTCCGCGATCCCCAACGCCGCCGCGATCGCGAAGATCCGTAAGAGCCCGGTGATCCTCGATAGGACGGTGCCGACGGACATCACCGCGCTCGCGCGCTTGAGCGAGGTCACGCAGGGTCTGCCTCTAGCTCGCCTTTATGTCGCGCCCTACGGATCACTCGATACAGATAGAAGAGGAGGAGGAAGAGGAACGCACCCACGGTGATGCCAAGCGCGATGCGATTGAACGCGGTCGAGCGAACCTCGATGAACTTCTGGGCAATGAGTAGACCGTCGCCGCTCTCGACCCTGACGGTCAAAGGAAACTTGCCACTAGCGTTCGCCCGCCCTGAGATGGTCAATGGATGGTTGCCGGGGGCGTACGTCGTCGACAACCGCTCCAAGAGCTCCGGGTCTATCTCCATCTTGTCCTGCGCGTCCATCGCGATTCGCACGGTGACTGGATGATCCGTCCCGTTAGCCAGGACGAGTTGGAACTTGCCACGCGAGGAGGTCAGCGTGACATCGTTTACCCCGATGATCTTGATCTTGCTCAGCTCTGTGGTCGCCTCGTCCAAGGAGCGTTCGACGAATTCGCCTGCTACCTCGCCGTGATCGCGCCACCACGAGCGGCTCTCGGCGACCAACAGGTTCCGTTGCAACCGCCGGACGCGGTCGGCGTCCTCCTCGGCGACGCCCGCGAAACTCTTGATCGTTTTCTTGGCAGGCAGGAGCTCGCCCGTATAGAAGTCGCCGGCCACATCGCTCGGAACCGTGGGAGAAAGGTCCACGAGGTCGCGAGGTACCGGTGCGTTCGACCCCCGCAGCGCCTCTTCGGGCGTGTCCGAGCGCAACCAAGGTGCTTTCTGGAGGTTGTGGAAGAGGATCCTTGAGAGACGGGGGCTGGGATGCCAGGCCGACGGGATCGTGGCCTCCACGACGCGATCGGCGGTGCCGGGGAGCTCCTCTCTGATCATCGAGGTCTCGGCGAAGAACTGCTGCAGTGTGAGGCGGTCGTTGGCGCCGGCCTCCGTTAGTGGGGCAAGGCGTTCCTCCAACCCCGCGTCCGCGGCGTAGCCCACCGAGGGATCCCGGCCCCCGGTGGTCACCGAGATCGGACAGGCGAAGGTGAGGTCGGCGCCCGGGAAGGGCGCGTTCGGGCAGCCTTCGACGTCGGTGTCTGTCAGCGGAACGACGGATGTCGAACCGACGGTTGCGATCCGGCGGCCGTACGTCCCACTCAACTGCAGTTGCTCCAGAGTCGCGGCATCCAAGCGTCCTCCCGGCGGGAACAGCCATGCTGGATCGAACTTCTCTTGAAGCGCGTCCTCGAGCACCTGGCTCCCCTGCGAGAACTGTTCCAGGACCTCTTGGAGTGGGATGTCCTGGCTCGAGATCTGAGTGAGTGTCGGGAGATCGGGGAACGAGTACGGAACGAGCAACGGTTGCACCGAGTCGCGCTGCTTGATAACCGAACGCAAACCGGCCAGCGTCTGTTCGGCCCCCTCGGCATGAGGCGAGCCCTTCGACGCGTCGGTCCCGTCGCTGCGGCGATAGCCGTCGCTCATCGCGGAGAGTTCCTCGACCAGCCGGGGGGTCGGGGCCACCGCAACGTGAAGGGGCCGCGGAGGCTTCTTCGGTGGCGGCGGACGGTGATGGCGTCCTTTGCGGCCCTTGCGAGGCTCCGCGGCGCGTTCTGGCGCTTCCGGCGTGACTGCGTCGGCTAGGGCTTGGATCTCTCCGGACAGCCATCCGTCGGGGAGCGCGGCGTCCTCGAGGGCCGGGCTTGCCGGTGAGGGAACGGTGAACGTTCCGTCGGGCCCCATCGACGGTGTGTCGTTGATCGGAACGA
>JAXDJP010000280.1:0-8057 GCA_034665645.1 Actinomycetota bacterium
CTTCGGCAAGGTAGTCGGGCCCGGAGCCTCCGACCTCGGGCGCGAACTTCATCCCGAAAAGACCGAGCTCTCCAGCGCGTTGGAAGAGCTCTTTCGGAAAGGCCTCGTCTTCCTCCCAGCGCTCGACGTTCGGTTTCAGCTCGCGCTCGACGAAGGAACGGACCTGCGTACGAAGCTCATCGTGTTCGGCGGTGAAGAGGTCGCTGCTCACAATCCCTCCAACCTCCCGATGACCTCGCGCATGATCTCGTCCGTGCCGCCACCGATGCGGATCAAGCGCGTGTCGCGCCACGCGCGCTGGATCGGAGATTCCATCGAGTATCCGTAACCGCCGAAGATCTGCAACGCGTTGTCCGCAACCATCCACGCGACCTCTCCGGTCATGAGCTTGGCCATAGAGATGTCCCGCACGGGGTATTCGCCCCTGTCGACTTTCACCGCGGCGCTATAGACGAGTTGCTCGGCCGCTTCGATCTGCGTAGCCATCTCGGCAAGCATGTGGCGGATGACCTGGTGCTTACCGATCGGCTTACCGAAGCTTCGTCGTTCCTTCGCGTAATCGAGAGCGACCTCGAACGTGCGCCGCGCTCCCGCGATCGTTCCTGCCGCCCCGACGAGGCGTTCACCCTGGAGCTCCCACGAGATGTTGTAGAAACCTTCACCCTCTTTTCCCAGCAAGGCTTCGTCGGGCACGAACATGTCGGTGAAGGTGATCTCCGCGGTATCGGACGTATGCATCCCGACTTTTGCGAGTGTGCGCGCGACCTCGAATCCGGGAGTGTCGGTATCCACGACGAACAGCGAGATGCCGTGGTGCGCGGCCCCCCGGTCGGTCTTCGCGACCAAAGTCATCGCATGCGCGCGCCGGCCGTTCGTGATGAAGATCTTGCGACCGTTAACGACCCACCCTCCGTCGACTTTCTGCGCCGTCGTTTGTATGCCTTCGACGTCGGAGCCGGCGTCGGGTTCCGTGATGCCGAGACAGAAGATCTTCTCGCCGCGAAGCGCCGGGACGAGATGTCTCTGTTTCTGTTCTTCACTCCCGAACTTCAGAAGCGGTGGGACCGCCATGTCGGTTTGCACCGCGAGGGCCATCGCGACGCCCCCCGACCCACAGCGCCCCATCTCTTCGGCGAGAACGATGCTGCAGAGGTAATCGCCTCCGCCTCCCCCGTATTCCTCGGGATAGCTGAGACCGAGGAGGCCGAGCTCTCCCATGCGCGCGAACACCCGGTCGGGAAAGTCCTGCTTCGCCTCCCACTCCTCGGCGTGCGGAACCAGTTCCTTCTCGACGAAAGTGCGGATCGAAGTCCTTAGCTCATCGTGCTCTGCGGTGAACGGCCAGCGCGCCATGCCCGAAGGGTATCCGGGAGATACGGTCGGTCGATGGAAGAAGCGCCCGGTCCCCGAGAGATCCTGTCCGAGCTATTCAATTCGAGCGCGACCTATTGCGCCGACGGCTGTAAGTACGGATGCATCGGATGGCTGCACCGGTTCGACACGGTTCCATCGGAAACTCACAGGACGGGTCGGGCAGGCGACCGACCCGCGTACACGACGAGCATCAGAACGACTGCCAGCCCCACCAACACCGTCGACCAGGGGACCGAAACCGGCGAGTCCGGCGTCGTCGGGGATGCCAATCCCGCGGCGACGTAGGACGGGATCGTTCGTCCGGTTGGATCGATCGCGAGGTCGTGGGCGAGATTCTTCGCCGGGGTATCGATCTTCAGGAACGAGAGGTGCATGCCCGATGCAGGAAGCCACTTCATGCCCCTGTCCGAGCGCAGATCACTCAACAGGAGGTCGGACGCCGCTTCGCTTCGCTCCAGGACGACGCCCTTCGTCGCGGGGACGGGCAGAAGGTTCGGACGCTCGTCGGTCAACAGGAAGACGTCTGCTTCGATCTGCTCGTTCGGCTGGCGGCCCAGCGTGAGGATCCGCAGCGGAACCCACGGGCTGGGGGTCGGGATCACGAGGTGGATCGGCGTTCCGTCACCCACGCTCTGCTTGGAGGCCGCCGCTCGCTTCACGTCGAAACGGGCGGCCATGAAGATCGGGCTGCGCTCGGCGTAGAAGTCGAGGACGTCGGGCGCGTCGACCGGGAGCCGGAACCCGTTCTCCTTGGCCCACACCCCGACCTCGTCTCCGCCGCCCTTGAGGATCGTGATGTCGAGCGCCCCGATCGACTTCTCGAGCAGGACGACGGCCTTCTGCGCCACTGCTCGGTCCGCACCCGCCGCCTGGAGGCCATCGAACAGCACGGGCGGATTAACCTCTTGCTCCAACCGTTGCAGGGTCCAGTTCCCCGCGTGCTTGACCGCGCTCGGGATGCCCGGAAGCGGCACGATCGAGCCGAACTCCGCCCCCCCGCCGGCGAACTCGAACGACGTCACGTAATGCTCGACACCGTCGTGATACGCCGCCAACGTCGCGGTTCGCAACAGATTGATCGACCCATTCGGCGCGACGAGGCCGCCACACGCAAGCGCATGCCCCGCTCCCAACACCACCGCGATGCATCCGACAACAAAAGCTCGCAAGACATTCCTCATCGCGCCACCTCCGGCGTTGTTCGGTCGATGAGGGTTAGAGCACGCGAACCCCGAGAAGGTTCCCACCGATCAAAGCGAGACTCGATCGAGGCTGGCGGTAGGCGGAGTCCGTCGTGCCCCTCTTCGACGTCCTCGCTTCGGGGCAACCCGTCCGCAGTTGCCCTGACGGGTGCTGCCTTATGACCCTCCGACTAGCGCCCCTCGCTGCGGATTGTCTCCGAGGGGGCACGACGGACTTCGCCGCCCCGGTCAGTCCCCTAGGAGCGATCTGCCGATGATCATCTTTTGGATCTCGGAGGTGCCGCCGCCGATCGAGATGAGCTTGGCATCGCGGATGGAGCGCTCGATCGGGTACTCCTTGATGTAGCCGTAACCGCCGAAGATCTGCGTGGCCTCGAGCGCGTTGCGCATCGCCGCTTCCGCAACGAAGAGTTTGGCGACGCTGGCTTCGACCTGATGGGGTAGTCCCTCTTGTTTCAGCCACGCGGCTTTGTAGAGGACTAGGCGGGCGGCGTCGAGGTGGGCCTTCATCTCGGCGATCTTGTGCTCGATCGCTTGGTGTTTCGCGATGGGCTTTCCGAATGCCTTGCGTTCTTTCGCGTACGCGATAGCCGCGTCGAGTGAGGCTTTCATGCCCCCGACCGACGAGGCGATCATCACGGTGCGCTCCCAGTCGAAGCACTCGAACGCGACCTGCCACAGCGCGGCACCTTCGGTTCCGAGCAATGCTTCTGCCGGCACTCTGCAGTCGTCGAAATGAAGAAGAGACAACGGCGACGAACGGGTTCCCATCTTGTCGAGGTCACGACCGACGGAGAAACCGGGGGTGCCCTTGTCCACGATGAATGCCGACACGCCCTGTCCGGAACCGGCACCAGGATCGGTTACCGCTATGACGATGACGCTGTCGGCGATCGAACCGTTCGTGATGAAGATCTTGGAGCCGTTGATGATCCAGTCCGAGCCGTCCCGCTTCGCGTTGCACTTGATCGCGGCCGCGTCCGAACCTGCTTCGGGCTCGGTGATCGCCATCGCGCCGATCGACTCGCCACTACAGAGGCCGGGTAGGTAACGACGCTTCTGTTCCTCGGTCCCGTGCAGCCAGATCGGCACCGTCCCGATCGTTATGTGGGCTCCAACGGACAACCCCAAGCCACCGTCGTGCCCTCCCTCGGCAAGGGCCTCCAGCGCGAGACAGGTAGAGATGATGTCGGCGCCGGATCCTCCGTACTCCTCGGGTATCGGCAGGCCGAGGATGCCGAAGTCGCCGAGCGCCGCCCAGACGTCGCGGTCGAAACGACTCTCTACGTCGCGGTCGTGAGCACCGGGTTCGACAACGCGTTCGGCGAAGTCCTTCACAGACGCGTAGAACGCGAGCTCCTCAGCCGAGTGGTTGAAATCCACGAAAGGTCAGTCGATCGAGTCGGCCAGCTGCATCGCGTAGTAAGCGGCAGCGAGTTCGATCGCAAGCCAGCCCACCTTGCGGACGCTGCCGAACCGCTTCCACGAAAGGATCGTCGAGGCGGCGTCCCCGGCGTCGGCCAAAGCGCTGGCCTCGAGCCAGCCGCGAACGGGACCGTCGTTTTCGAGAGCGATCAACATGCCGAGTCCGAGTGCCACGTCGCGTGCGCCCATCCCGCGCACTGCCATATGTGAGACCGCCATCTCCGGCGACTCACCGGTCCAGAAGCGAGCGGTGCGCTTCGGCGCTAAGAACGAAAGGGTGCCCAACGCAGCGCGGCCGAAACCCAGCATCCGTACGAGATCCTTCTCATCCATCTTCAAGTGCCTTTCGTAGTAGTTCCCTATCGTGCGGCCATGCGAAATCGAGATCGTCAAGCTCCGACGATGTGACCCACTTGATGTCGGCGACGTCGTCGGCGGGACGAGGTTCCCCGGACACCCACTTCGCTTTGAAGCCGAGCGCCAACACCCATTCGTCGTCCGAACCATAAGGATGCGGAACCATCGAGATGCAATCCTCGACGGCCGCCTCGACCTCGATGCCGAGCTCCTCGCGCACCTCACGCTTCATCCCCTCGATCGGATGTTCGTCCGGTTTGAGGAAACCGCCGGGGATGTCGAAGCGCACTTTCTCCGGCTCTCGGGCACGGATCGTTACGAGCCCTTTTCCGTCTTTTACGATCGCGGCCCCCGCCGTGGGAGACATGTTGCGGTACCAGGTACGACCGCACGTCGGGCAGCGCGAGCCGCCCTCACCGTCGGCATCCTCCAAAGACGTGCCGTCTTTGGGACAGAACACGAAAGGTCTCACTTCACGCGAGAGGGCTCGGCCCTGGTTCCTCGCTCGGCCTCTTCGTATCTAGCAAGCGCGAACAAGAGGTCCGAGACGCGATTGAGATACCGAAGGATCTCGGGATCCGGAACCATGCCCGCCCTATCCATCGCAACCGCGTGTCGTTCGGCGCGCCGGATGGTCGACCGGGCGAGGTCGAGGCCCGCCGAGCCCTGCGTCGCTCCGGGCAGGATGAACTCCTGGGGAAGCGGGTGGTCTTCCAGAAGCGCGTCGATCTCGGATTCGGCTTGTGCGGTCATCGATGGTGACACCTTCGACACGCCCTCCTGAAGCTTTCCTTGATTGTCCTCACTGGTCGCGAGTTGTGCGCCCACCAAGAACATCTCGCGCTGTATCCGGACGACTATCTCTTCAACGCGGCGAACGAGGCCTCCCGCGCGCGCCACGCCCAGCGCCGAGACGGTCTCATCGAGGGTGCCGTAAACCTCGGCGCGCACGTCGTCTTTGGAGACGCGGCCCCCATAAAGGAGACCCGTCGTCCCGTCGTCGCCCTTCTTCGTATAGATCTTCACGTCTGCGACCCTAACGCCGTGGCCCACCCGGGATGGGTGCGAAACTCGTGCCATGGTTATTCGAACCAGGGCTGCCGCGCTGCTTGCGATCCCCTTGCTACTGGCTTCTTGCGACTTCCACATCGACGACTCCCCCGACGCGTCCTCCAGTCCGGCCGTTGAGGCCGGGATCGACTACCGGGTATGCCAGATCGCCGATGAGGGCGGTCTGGAGGACCACTCCTACAACCAGGCGATCGCACGTGGGGTGCAACGCGCCGAGACCTACCTGGGCGTGGACGTGCTTCAACGAGAAGACGTGGGGGCGGACGACCTCGTCGACGAAGTCACATCTCTTGCCGCCCGCGACTGCAAGTTGATCGTGATGCCTCTTTCTATCGGCGACGTTGCGTCTGCAGTGGTCGCAGCGCCGGACGTCTCGATCGTTGCCGTCGATGTGGAGGGCAGCGGACTTGGATCAAAGGTGCCAAACGACGCCGTGATCGTTACCTTTGACGCCGCAGAGGCCGCGTACCTCGCCGGTTACGCCGCGGCCGCCGCGACCGAGACCGGAACTATGGGAGTCATTCCATCGGCCCAAAACGGCGACCTCGTCACGGCCTTCTCGAACGGAGCGAAGGCGTTCGGAGACAAGGCGTCGCGGCCCGAAGTTATCGTCCTTCCGAACGGGGATGGTGAGGGGTCTTTCGCCATCGATGAGGACGATCCACAAGCGGTAGCGGGAGCAACCCGCACCTTGATCTCCCGGGGAGCCGACATCATCGTGCCGATCGCAGGCGACGCGAGCCTCGGAGCCGTGCCGGTCGTCCGCTCCGCGGGCGGCGTCTCGCTCGTGTGGTCGGGAGAGAACGGCTGTCGCGCCCTACCCGAAGACTGCGGTCTCTTCCTCACGAGTGTGGTGAGCAACCTCGACAACGCAACGTTCGAGGTGATCAAGAACGCAGTGGCGGACGATACGAACTTCAACTACGTGGGCACGCTGGCCAACTCGGGAGTTGGGATCGCTCCATTCAACGATTACCGCGACCGCTTCTCGACCACCGACAAGGAACGAATCACCGAACTCCGCGACCAGATCATCTCTGGCGATATCGAGGTGCTTGCGAAGTAGTTAGCGAGCGACCCTTTGTGGCGGCGGCGGAGGCGCACCGTTCGTGGGCATGTGCGTGGGCACGGACCCCGATGTAAGAGCGGACTCCGGTGACACCGCGATCGGATCGATGACTCCGAGCAGCCAGCGGACCTCTTCGACTGCCGTCGGCCTACCGCAGTGGTAACCCTGGATGAAGTCGCAACCGAGCATCCGCAGCATCCCGACGACCTCTTCGCTCTCGACGCCCTCGGCGACGACCTCGGCCCCCAAGTTGTGGGCAAGGTCGATGACGGAGCGGACGATGAAGAGGTCGTTCTCGTCGTTCGCCATGTTGAGCACGAAGGACTTGTCGATCTTGATGGCGTTGATCGGGAGGCGCTTCAAGGCAGACAGCGACGAGTAGCCGGTGCCGAAGTCATCGACCGCGAGGCGCACGCCGAGGTTATGTAAGCGCGTGAGGATCTCGGTCGCTTTCTCGGGGTCGGCCATGATCGAGCTCTCCGTGATCTCTAGCTCGACGCGGACCGGGTTCACACTCCACTTGTGCAGGAGCTGTTGCACCTCACGAGGGAAGTTGTTGTCTAGCAGGTTACGAACCGACAGGTTCACGGCGACGCCCATTCGTAGTCCCTGGCTGTCCCAGATGTGAACCTGGCGCAGCGCTTCGTTCAGGACGTAGCGCGTAAGCGGTTGGATGAGCCCACCGCGCTCTGCGATCGGGATGAACTCGCCGGGAGGTACGAGGCCGCGGTTCGGGTGCTGCCACCTCAGCAGCGCTTCCATCCCACGAACGCGATCGTCTTCCAGAGCCATCTGCGGTTGGTAATGCAGGACCAGTTCCCCGCGCTCGATCGCGTGACGTAGCTCGCCACCAAGGGCCAGACGGTCGGGCGTGTACTGGTCGTGCTCGGCCGCGTACGTTTGATGGCCGATGCCGGCCGCCTTAGCTTGGTACATGGCGACGTCGGCTCGCTGCACGAGCGTGTGAACGTCCTTGCCGTGCTTCGGGAAGATCGCGATGCCGATGCTGGCGTCGACCTCCAGGGCTAGACCCTGCAGATGGAACGGAGCCTCCAGCGCTTTGCGCACCTTGCCGGCGATACCGGGGGCGTCGGCCGGGTCCGCAACGTGAGGGAGCAGGATGGCGAACTCGTCACCACCTAAACGAGCGACCGTGTCTGTCTCGCGAAGAAGCGGCTCGAGCCGCTGGCCGATCTGACGAAGCACCATGTCTCCGTGGTGATGGCCGAGCGTGTCGTTGATCTCTTTGAAACGGTCTAGGTCCATGATCATGACGGCGAAGTTCCACCCCGATCTTTTCGCCGACAGCAATGCCTGGTTGGCGCGTTCCAAGAAGAGCGCGCGGTTGGGCAATCCCGTCAAAGAGTCGTGCAGCGCGAGGTACTCGTTCTCCGACGCCTGCCGTTGCAGCTTGCTCGAAGCAGTAGCAACGATCCGGAACAGCGCGGCGTAGAAGAGCGTGAAGCCGGCGAGAAGCAGCAGGTAAAGCTGCTTCGTGTCGAGCTTGACGAGCTTCGCGATGCCTTCGGTCGGAAGAAAGATCTGCGCGACCGCCGCCG
>JAXDJP010000281.1:0-6474 GCA_034665645.1 Actinomycetota bacterium
AGTTGATCGCGTACCTGTCCGATCGCGACGACCGCACCGAGCACTCCTTGGCCGGAGCGGAGGACATCGAACACCTCGGCGTCGGACGTGCATGCGTAAACGCCGCCGCCGTCCGCGACGATCGTGACACTCGACCAATCGTCGTCGAGGTGATCGCGGACGTAGTCGATCGCCTGACGGACCTTCTGCAAGCTGGCGCCGGCGTCGGTGAGGTTCTTGATGACTCGCAACTGAAGGAGGTCGTTGAAAGAGTAGAGGCGCTGCGTTCCCGAACCCTGGGCCTCCTGGAGAGAAGGGATCACGAGTCCCGTACGGGTCCAGTAATCCAGCTGGCGATAGCTGATGCCAACGATCTTGCAGGTCTGCGGCCCGCGGTAACCAACCTCTTCCATGACGCCTCCCCGGTGTCCGAGGCCGTCCCGGCGGCCCCGCCCTGAAGTGACAGGCTCGTAGTTACGAGCGTGTTCGCACAGATTAGAGCGCGACGCGCGCGGTGTCAACGATAAGGTTAAAGAGCAGCTGGAGGCTTGGGCGGCTAGCCCTCAGTCAAGAAGTCGTCCGGGCTCACCTGGTCGAGGAACTCGCGGAACTTCTCGACCTCGTCTTCCTCGTCGTCCTTCAGTTCGATGCCGGCCTGCTCGAGGACCTCCTCGGCCCCGAAGATCGGAGACCCGAGCCTGACCGCGAGCGCGATCGCGTCGCTGGGACGGGACGAGACCTCCACCGAGCTTCCCCCGGAGACCATGCGGATGGTGGCGAAGAACGTTTGGTCGACGAGCTCGCTGATGACGATCCTCTCGACCTCGATCCCCGTCTCGCGCAAGATGTCGCGCAGAAGGTCGTGGGTCATGGGCCGGGGCGTCTCGATCCCCTGCAAGGCGAAGGCGATGGCGGTGGCCTCGACCGCGCCGATCCAGATGGGCAGGTACCTCTCGCCGTTCATCTCCTTGAGCAGGACGATGGGCTGGTTCGACGGCAGTTCGACCCTTACCCCAACCAGCGACAGCTCGAGCATGCAGGGGAAACTAACACTCCCCCCTAGCTATCTGGCTAGAGGAAACAGCGGTTCGATCAACGCGCTTGGGTCGCTGGCGAGGCGGGAGATGTCCGACACCGCCAGCAGGTCGGGAACGTTTCGATAGCGACCTTGCCAGTCGAGGCCGTAGCCGAGAACGAAGACGTCTTCGATCTGAAACCCGCCGAACTCCACGGGCACGGGAACGATCCGGCGGGCGACCTTGTCCAGCAACGTGACCGTGCGCAGCGACGCGGGAGCTCTTTCACCCAGGGCCTTGCGCAGGTAGTTGAGGGTCAAACCCGTGTCCACGATGTCCTCGACGATGAGCACGTCACGGCCAGTGATATCGGTCTCGAGATCCTTCACGATCTTGACCACGCCCGACTGCGATGACGAATGTCCGTAGGAAGAGATGGACATGAAGTCGACCTGCACGTCGATGTCGAGCGCCCTCATCAAGTCTGCAAGGAACATGGCAGATCCCTTGAGCACTCCAACGAGGATGGGCGGCTGCTCGGCGGCGGAGTACGCGGAGCCGATCTCGGCACCCAGCGCAGCGATCCTGGCGTCGATGTCGGACCTGGTGAAAAGCGTTTTGATCACGTCCCTCATCCTGACCCCACCGGGATCAAACGTGAACCTAGATCGAGGATGCGGGCGAGGATCCCGGCGATCGCCGAGTCGCCCGCGCCGAGAGATCTAGTGGCGACCGCCGGCACCCTCGCGAACTCGACACCTCCGGAGTTGAGCGTGATCGACCCGACTCGATCCCCCGCCGCGATCGAGTCTCCCGGCGGGGGGGCCGCCTCGAATCCGATCGTCACCGAGTTGGGGTCCTCGATACCTCGAACCGTCTTCCCCGCGGTGACCTCGGTGGCCCCTGCCGGGTCGAAGACAAGCGAGCCCACGTCCGTCCCCCGCGCGAGCAGGACCGTGTGTCCCAACCGGGCCCATCCGAGATCGAGCAGTCGGCGGCTGTCCTGGAAGGCGTCGGTCGAATGCATAGCCACGCTAATGAGTCGGCGGCCCGCTCGCCGGGCCGCGGTGACCAGCACGTTCCCGGCCGCGATGGTGTAGCCCGTCTTCACTCCCACCATCCCGGGATATGTCTCAAGTAGAAGGTTAGTGTTCTCGAAACGCTCCGGGCCCGTGGTCGTACGTATCCGCACGGATCGCTCGCGCACGATGCGGGCCAGAAGCGGATGCCTCAGGAGCTCCTCGGCGAACAGCGCTAGGTCGGCCGCGCTCGAGAAATGACCGGGGGCGTCGAGACCGTGCGGGTTCACGAAATGGGTGTCCTCGGCCCCCAACCTGCGAACGAGACGATTCATCGAAGCCACGAAGCTCGCCTGGTTTCCACCCACGCCCTCGGCGAGCACCGCCGCGGCGTCGTTCGACGACGCCACGAGAAGCGCCTCGAGCAGGCGTCCCACGGTGACGTGGGCGCCGGGTGCCAACTGGGGGCCACCCCCGCCCGTGGCGGCGGCTCGAGGGGAGACCGTGAAACGCGTTCGCGGGTCGGCCCTGCCGACGACCACGAGAGCCGTGACCATCTTCGTGGTGCTTGCATTCGCCAAGCGAGCGTGAGGGTTGCGTTCCCACAGGACGTTGTGGTCGTCGTCGATCACGAGACACGACACGCAGTCGACCCTTGAGCCCCCGTGGGGCCGGGTCTCTCCCGCCGCCATCGGCGCCCCGGCGATTACGCACAGGACGGCGCACCACAAAGCGATTGATCGACTTATCGACATATCCCCAGAGGAGGTCGATCGACTACAGGATGTCTCTCAGCGTCTTCCTCAGGAGGGCGTCGCGCACCTTTCGCGACAGCCCCGCAAGCTGCTGCACGCTGCGGCCGGCCTCTACCGATCCCTCGGGATCCTTCTTGCGCGCCACCGGCGCAACGATCTGCTCGAAGAACGCGCTCTCCCGATCGGCGAACTGCTTGTACATCTTCAGGTGCCGCGCCTCGGCGCCATAGCTGAAGAAGCCCCCGAAAGCCTTGGCGAGCAACAGATCGTTCTCGTCGAAGGTCCCGCCCTCGCTCGACACCAAAAGGCCGAAGTCCTCGAGGTTGGCGATCTGCCCGTCCGTGAGATCGGCTGCTTTCTGGAGCTCCGCTCTGGTGAACTGGGCCCCCGTCAGGTCGGGGATCGGTTCTTCCGACGGCGCGGTGATGGACGACGAGGTGGACGTGGCTTTCGGGAGCCCTCCGCCGCCGTTGCGGAGACGTTCCTTGATGACCTTCAACGGAAGGAACTGTTCCTTTTGCAGAGACAGAACGTGGCGAAGCCGCGTCACGTCCTCGTCGTAGAACTTGCGATAACCCGAGGGTGTGCGCTCGGGCGTTATCAGGCCCTCCGTCTCGAGGAAGCGGATCTTCGAGATGCTCACGTCGGGGAAGTCACTTCGCACTGCGTCGAGGACTTCTCCGATGCTGAGGTAATCGCGCGATCGTGAGAGCGGCACCTCTAGCCTCCGGTGAGGAACACGAGTTTGAACTTCCCGATCTGGATCTCATCGCCCGAGCGCAGTTCCGCCTCTTCCACGCGCTCGCGGTTCACGTACGTCCCATTGAGGCTTCCGACGTCATGCAACGAGAAAGTCGTGCCATTCCTCCTCAGTTCCGCGTGTCGTCGCGACACGGTGATGTCGTCGAGGAAGATCGCGCTGTCGGGATGGCGACCAACCTGCGTCACGTCGGTGTCCAGGAAGAACTTGCTGCCGGCATTGGGGCCGCGCTTCACGATCAGTGCGCCACGTCCGCCCTCGAGCTCCTCCGGCGAGATGTGGATCTCTTCGTCGAGGTCCGCCTCGAGATCGCCGGTCGCGAACGTGATCGTCGTGCTGTCTCCGCCAGGAGACTCCTGAAGAGAGTGGCCGCACGACGAACAGAAGTTAGATCCTTCGGGGTTCTTGTGGCCACAGTTCGTGCAGAACATGGCGTGACGCTATACGGAAGCTTTAGGGTTGGTCAACCGCCCGGCCGCCGGTGCGCGAAAACCTCTAGTCGATCAACCTTCCTCGGTCTGCTTCTGATAGTCGTCCGCCGACAACAGCCCCGTCGCCTCGCCCCCCTCGGGCTGGATCTTCACGAGCCAGCCACGGCCGTAGGGGTCGTCGTTCAGGAGCTCGGGGGTCGCCTCGACGTCCGCGTTCTTCTCGACCACGCGCCCGGTCACCGGGCTGTAGACGTCGGACACCGACTTCGTCGATTCCACTTCGCCGAGAGGCTGGCCTGCCTGGACCTCGGTGCCCGGCTCCGGCAATCCCACGAACACCACGTCGCCAAGTTGGTCTTGCGCGTGGTCGGTGATGCCCACGACGAGACGACCGTCCTCGTCTTTCACCCACTCATGTTCGGCGGTGTACTGCCTGTCACCCGGGACCTCGGACACGTAACCTCTCCTTCCAACTGGAACGACATGTCGCTACATGGACTTGTCTACTTGTTGGTAGCTGCGTCGCCGTCGCCGACGACCTCCGCCACCAGCGCCTCATAGTGACGCAAGATCCGCTCGAGCGCCGCGGGTGTTTCACCTTCGGCCCAGATCCTGCACGCAGGCTCGTCCGCGTCGGGGATCACGAGGACCCACCCGTCCTCCTCAGCAACCCTCACGCCGTCGAGCAGGATGAGGCGATCGCTCGTCGCCGAGGACGCTACGTGGCGCATCACGGCGCCCTTGAGGTCCGATGGCGTCCTCACCACGCTCGTCCCGAGAAACACCTCGGGCAACTCCGCGAGCAACTCGGATAGGGGCCTTTCGGCCGCCGCTCGCAGCTCCAGCGCCTTGCAGAACGTCATCAGCGCATCGGGCGCGGGCATGAAGGAGGGAAAGATCAACAGGCCACTCGGGTCGGCCGCGAAGTCGACGTCGCTGCTCGAGGCCCGGGCCATGAGCGCGGGAAGGGAGGTCGGCGTCAGAGTCAGGGCCGCGCCCCCCTCGCGCGCCATCGACTCGCACACCGACGGAGTCGACACGGGAAGCGCGATGTGTCGCGCCCCTCGGTCGATCTCGTGCGACAAAAAGGCCAGCAACGCGTCCACGGACGACAGGACCGACCCTTCGTTGTCGACGAGGAACGCGTTCTCGCCGCTGGGTTCCAACAGAACGCCGAGATCGGCCCCCGAGTTCGTGACTTGATCGGCGAGCTCCAAAAGGAGGCGCTCGAGGTCGGACCGCACGAGGACCGGTCGTTGCTCGTCGGTGAAAGCGTGGAGACTCAAAGCCTCAACCCCAAGTCGACCCATGAGCGAGGGCCCCACCAGCGAGGCCGGGCCGTACGCGTAATCGACCACGACCTTCAGCCCCGCTTCGCGCACCGAGCGGACGTCGGTTGCGTCGATGAGGCCGCGCGTGTACTGCTCGAGTGCTCGCGGGGGGAACTCGAGCTCGCCGAGCTTGGTTGGTCCCGCTCGCCGATAGTCCTCGCGAAAGAAGACCCTCTCGATCTTTCGGCGCTCGGCCTCGGGCAGGTCTGCCCCATCGGGACCGAAGAACCCGATCTCGACCCTTTCGACATCGCCGGCTGCAGTGCGCACGCTGATGCCGCCGGCCGTTTGCTCGCGCCTAACGGTGAAACGCGTCAGCGGACGCGGGACGAGTTCGAGATCGCGCACCGATACGCCCGTCGCATTGAGGCCCGCTATGAGAGCGCGCTTCAGAGTCCGTGCAGAACGCGACGCGTCTCGTCCCGTTACGACGATGCTGCCACGTTGCAGGATGGAGCCATACGCCATGCCCAATCGGACCGCCGTTTCAGCAGACATCCCGAGGTTGATCGAGCCCGCAACTCCCTTGGACCCGAACAGACTTCTTGTCGCGCTGCGTTCGTGAACGACGCTGCGCGTGACGATGGCCCCTGCCTCAACGGTGCGCGAGGGATAGATCTTGACTCGCGCATTGACGATCGCACCAGCGCCGACGCGTACTTCCGAACCGAGCACCGCCCCTTCTTCGAGCGTTGCGCCCCGATCCAGCGACGCGCTGGGACCCATAACGCCGCCGCGTACGCGGGCGGCCGAACCGAGGAAACTGCCATCCATAAGAACGCCGTTGTCGACTCGCGCTTCCGCACCAACCGTCACGTTCGATCCCAGGACCGCATATGGACCGATCACACCTCCCGGCCCGATGGTGCAGTTGTCCCCTATCAACACCGGCCCCGTAACGCGAGCGGTCGGATCGATGTCGACATCCTCGCCAACGAAAACGCCGGGATGCAGCTCGAATCCAGCCAGCTCCAAGTCGACGCGACGCGCCAGCGCGTCACGTTGCGCGGACAGGAAGGCGTCGGAGTTCCCGACATCCGTCCAGTACGAATCCGCGACGTACCCGTAGAGGGGAAGCCCCTTGTCGAGCATCAACGGAAATAGCTCGGAGGAAAAGTCGTAAGGCTGGTCGGGTGGTATCAGATCGAGCACTTCGGGCTCGAGCACGTAGATCCCGGTGTTG
>JAXDJP010000282.1:0-3853 GCA_034665645.1 Actinomycetota bacterium
CGATGTCGAGGGTCACAACATCCGCACCAAGCTCGAAGACGACGTCGAGGGTCACAACATCCGCACCAAGCTCGAAGACGATGTCGAGGGTCACAACATCCGCACCAAGCTCGAAGACGACGTCGAAGGTCACACGATGCGGTAGTTGTTCCACCTGATCCACGAACCACCGCTCGCGCGGAACAAAGGAAGGCGGTCGGACACCCGGTCGCCTTTTCCTTTTGTCTTAGCGGGCGTTATCCGCCAGGGCGTGAAGGACCGTTTTCATCTGGAACGGCGTCAGGTGTGGATGCTTGCCCAGGATCTTGGCGATGATCCCCGTGATGTGGGGGGCCGCGAAACTGTTGCCCGTCCCCTCGATGGTCTTCCCGTTCTGCCACGCAACCTCCAGGTCGATCCCCGGAGCGCCGAACTCGACGGGCGGGTTCGGGTTGTAGTCGAAGTTCAGTGGGTCCTTCCCCTCATGCGCTGCCACCGAGAAGACCGCGGCGTACTCCGACGGGTAGCTTGGACTCGGGACGTTGTTGATCGCCGCGACGAGCATCACGTTCTTGAAGTACGCGAGGTCGGCCAGTTCGTGGAAATCGTCGAAGTAGTCCTTCTTACCGGTGCTGAGACTCAAGTTGGCGACGTTCATCCCGTTTTCGATCGCCCACCGAAGTCCCGCTACGAATACCGGTCCTTTACCAGTTAGCCGCGAGCCCAGGACTCGGACGCTATAAAGCTCCGCGTCGGGAGCGATGCTGCGGATGATCGCCGAGCATGCCGTCCCGTGGCCGAAGAGGTCATCGTGAGGACCCTCGTGAAACTTGACCTCCCAGTCATCGTCGTCCCATTCGAGGGCGATAGCCCCGTTGACCCCGCCCACCAACGGATGAGACCCGTCGATCCCGCTGTCGATCACCGCGACCTTCACGCCGGCCCCGGTGCTTCCCTCCCACGCCCATTCCTTGGTGATGTCGCCGGGCAGGACGAGCTTTTCCACCTGCGGCAGGTTCTCTGCCTCGAACTGCCACGACCATGCGGGTTTCATCGAGGTGTGCGCCTTGCCGTCAGGTAGCGAAGGAATTCCCCGACAAGACGGGTGGCCGCGGCCCGTTCGTCGTCGCCCAGTTTCGATAACTCGTTGAGATGTCCGGCGAGCGTCGCAAGAGACGCGTCCGGATTGCGAGCGGCTTGACCGGCTTCACGCAACGCGGATTGCAGGTCCTCGTTCTCCGTTGCGAGCGCGAGGCTCTCCATCAGCTCTCGGCCCAGGTGACTGAAGACCCTCGAGGCCTCGATGGCGAGTGCAGCCTGACGAGCGAAGAGGCCCAGGAGCTGCATGTCGTCGGCGCTGTGGCCGCCTTGACGGTCGCGATCGAGCACTTCGATGACCCCGATCATCTGCCGCTCCGTCTCGAGCGGCATCGCCAGGATCGATTTGGGGACGTAACCGGTTTGGGATGCGAACCCGGATGCGAACCTTTCGTCTTTCGCCACGTCTCCGATCGCTATCGGTTGGCCGGATGTGACGACCCAACCGGCGATGCCCTGATTCACCGAAACGCGCATGCCCACGACCTCGTCCGCCCCGGCGCCGCTCGCCACGTGGAACGTGAGGAACTCTTGGGCCTCGTCGAGCAGCGCAAGTGAGCATGCGGCCGCATTGAAGATGGTGCGCGCCGTCTCGGTGATCGAGCGCAGGAGCTCGAGGTGTCCGACGGGAGCGAGCGCTGCGCCGGCGTCTGATGCCGTTTCGGCGAATTCCTTCAGCAGATCGCGCATGTCGTCAGGCATCTGCACCTCCTGCCGTCGATGGCGTTAGTGATGGATGGGTCCGGCTCAGTCTGGTTGCTACAGCCGACAGCAGCATCGCGGGTGGAGACGGGGTCTGGCTGAGGTGGTCGAGGAATTCCCGGCCGCCGACGCGGTAGACGGTGCCGTCGCTCGTAGCGGTGACGGTCGCGGTCCGCTCTACATTTTCGAGAAGGCCGATCTCTCCGAAGTAGTCGCCGTCCCCCAGTTGATTCACCTCTACCTCTTGCTGCCCGGCCTCGCCGCGCGAGGTGACCTTGAAAGCGCCTTGCTCCACGATGAAGAAATCGTCGGCCGCCTCGCCCTGACGGATCAAAACGTCGCCGGCGTGAACTGTTTCCTTCTTCATCGCCCCGGCCAGCCCCTCGAGAGTTGGCCGCGCGGCCCCCTCGAAGGCGCCCGATCGCTCCAGCAGACCGACGAGTGGGGCGAGCTCGTCCATAGCGCGGTTCGCTGCACCACGAAGCGTTCGCAGGCGAGGGATCGACAGGAGACATCCGGCGGGAAGAACGATCCCGACGACGACGAGCGCGGTCTGGAGACTGAAGACGCGGACGAGCAGGGGAGCGAGTATCGAGCCCACGAGCATGGCCGCGACCGCAAGCGAGTCGAGGATCCCGAGAACCCGGGCCAAGAGGTGTTCGGCAACGACGCGCTGGAGGATCGTCATCGCGACGACGTCGAAGATGATGTTGCCGACGCCGACCATGCCCATCAGCAAGAGGGCCAGAAAGACGATCTTCGTTCCGGCCAGCGCCACGAAGGGGAGCCCCATCAGACCGACGGACGCGAGCAGCACTATGTCCGACCTCCGCGACGAGGCCACCCGGCCCGTGATGATGGCGGCTGCGGTTCCTCCAACGCCTACTGCCGTACTCAGCCAGCCGACGCCTTCGGCCCCCATGTTCAACGGCCCCTCGGCGAGTAGCACTGTGAAAACCAGCTCGAAACCGTAAAGACCTGCGGCGGCGATCAACAAGAGGACGATGAGCGAAGCCGCGCCCGAGGCCTTGATCCCCGCGATGCCCTCGGCCATCCGGCTACCGATGCTTTGCACCTCTTCTGCCTCTCCGCGAACGAGCATGCGAGCCTTCACTCGTGACGTCAGGAGGGCGGACGCGAGGAACGTGAATCCGTTCGCTGCGAACGCTCCCGCCGCCGATCCCAGTAACAGCAGCAACGCTCCGATCGCCGGCCCGACGACCAAAGCCACGTGCTCGACCGTGCTCGTCAACGCGTTCGCGGCAGCCAACTCGTCTTCATCGCACACCTTGGGAAGGAGCGCGCCCAGGGCCGGGCCGAACGGGGTGCCGGCCGCGGTGGCGAGGAAAGCGAAGGCCAGGGCGAGGACCGCGGGAGCCGATAGAGCGGCCGCGATCGCAAGACCGAACATGAGGGCCGCCCGGGTCAAGTCCGACATCACCATGACGGTGCGCTTTTCGTAGCGGTCGGCGATCACTCCACCGAGAGCTCCGAAAAGGATGTAGGGGACGAGCCTCACGATGGTGGTGGCGCCAACCCAGGCGGCGGAGTGCGTCTCCTCAAAGACGAAAACGATCAACGAGACGCCGTAGAGCCAGTCGCCGGCCGAAGAGATGGCGAGACCGGACAGGAGGAGGCGGAAGTCGCTTTTGCGGAATAGGTCGCGGGTCGTAGTTTTCTTGCTCGCCTCCCGCTCAGCCATGGGGCAATACTGAGGTAATGAAGGGCGGGGTACAAGCGGGACTTCCCGGACCTTGAGTCTTGATTCCGGCTTTCTCTACGTCAGACTGAACGGCAGACACGCGTCGACGAGGAGAGTCCCAGATGTTTTGCGGTAATTGCGGCGCCGAAAACCGAGAGGGCCAAAGGTTCTGCACCAGCTGCGGTACCGAGATGGCGGCGAAGTGCCCGAATTGCGGGGCGCCGGTCGTCCCGGGGGATGTCTTCTGTGGTTCGTGCGGAACACCCGTGGGTGCGCCTGCTCCGGTCACGCGACTTGGCCAGCACGAGCAAGCACCTGCCCCCGCCCCTTCCTTGGTGGCCGAACGACGCCTGGTATCGGTTTTGTTCGTGG
>JAXDJP010000283.1:0-6797 GCA_034665645.1 Actinomycetota bacterium
AAGGGATAGTCAACCCGAGAGGCGTTCGGTGAACTCTGCGATGCGGTGCCACGCGTCGTTACAGGCGTCTTTCCATTCTCCGAAAGAACGATCGAAGAACGAATGGGGCGCGCCCTCGTAGACATGCATCTCGTGTTCCTTCCCGGCCCTCGTTAGTTCCCGGTCGACCTCTTGGAACGTAGCGAGTGGCGTTGCCTTGTCGGCGCCGGCGATCAGCATCAAAAGCGGGGAGCGCACGTGATCGACGACCTCCTGCAGCAGCGCGGGGCGACCGTAGAACCCGATCACTCCCGCAAGGTTCAGCTCGGTCGCGGCCAAACGCCAGGAGTGACCGCCACCGAAACAGAACCCGACCGTGAAGATGCTCGTGGCACCGTCCTCGCGCAACGCCTCCGTCGCGGCCCCCACGTCGGAGCGGACGTGCTCGGGCGTGACGAGGGGTATGTGCTCTTGCCATTCGAAGCTCTCGTCGCGCTCTGAGACCCCGGCGCTTCGTCCGAAGTAGTCGATCGCGATCGAGTGGAAGCCGGCCTCGGCGAATCGCTGAGCGAGATCCGTATAGAAGGGATGGAGGCCGCGGATGTCCGGGAGGATCACGATCCCTCGATCGCCGTCGGAGCCGGGCGTGGCGCGATAGGCCGCGAAGCGGTTCCCGTCGGCCGCCTCGAGGACGAGGGGGCCGTGACTTGCGACCGATCCGGGGTCGGGGGGGCCGGGGGCCCTGCTGTCATCCGTGTGGCACATCCGAGGTTCCTCCAGTCGTGGCGATCTCGGAGCGGATTCTCTCAGGTCTCGGGGCAGGCACATCAGTGCCACGCGTCGAAACCTTGTCCCAGCGGCCCGGCCCTTGGCCCGGCGCAGGGACGACTCATCGGGTTCGACAGGGAGGGACGACATGGCGCAACTGGGCCGCTGGACTTGGGGTTCTTGGTGGACGAGGGTTGCCGCGGTGGTGGCGCTCGGCACCGCTCTCTTGCTCTCCTCCTTACCGGGATCGACGCCGCTGCAGGCGAAGGGGGAAGAGCGTTCGGGAAAGACCGTCGCCCACCACCCGGGGGCGAAGATGATCACGTCCGCCTCGGTCATGAGCAAAGCGCCCAAGGCGCACATCTTCCGGCTCGACCACGGAGCGGGCGAGCCGACGCTTGGGATCTCTAAGAAGGGCACCGTCTTCATCACCGCCAGCGACGGCTGCGTCACCTCGTGCACCGGCTCGACCGAGATGACCGACACGGTCGCTCCGGGGGGCCGCGCCATCTTCGCAAGTAAGGACCAGGGCAAGACATGGACCGACGTGTCCCCGACGGCGGGCCCTGCATCGCGCCACGTGTTCTCGATGGATCCGTATCTCTACGTGGATGACGTCGACGAAGCAACCGACCGCGTTTTCGACGTGGATCTCACGGTCGCGTGCGCCATGCTCTCCTACTCGGACGACGAGGGGCAGAACTGGATAACGAACCCGGCCGCGTGTGGCGAGCCCGTCAACGACCACCAGACCGTGTTCGCAGGACCCCCCGTCTCGAGCCCCACGATCGGTTACCCGCACATCGTTTACTACTGCTTCAATCACCCCGCGTTCACGAAGTGCAGCAAGTCCTTGAACGGGGGACTCACCTTCCAGACGACGGCGAACATCCAGCCGCCGAGCTGCTCGGGACTGAACGGTCACGGCGTCGTGGACTCCAAGGGAACCGTCTACATCCCGCTCGGTTCGAACTGCGGGCAACCCAACATCGCGATCAGCAAGGACGAGGGAGACACGTGGAAGGTCGTGCAGGTCTCGACGCTCGGCAATGCGGGAGCCGACCCCAGCGTCGCGGTCGACTCCAAGGGGAACCTCTACTACCTATTCACCGCCACGCAGAACCATCTTCCGTACCTGACCATCTCCCGCAACGGCGGAACCAAGTGGAGCAAGCCCGTAATGGTCGCTCCGAGGGGGGTCAAAGCGACCAACCTCGCGACCCTCGACGTCGGTGACCCCGGCAAGGTGGCGATCGCGTATTACGGAACCACGTTGAAGAAGGAACCCCTCAAGTGGAGCGGGTACCTCGCGGAAGGGTTCGGCGTTCTCGGCAAGAACCCGGTGTTCTACACGTCAACGGTCAACGAGCCGTCCCATCCCTTGAAGATCAACGGTTGTGGTCCCGGACGTTGCGGGAGGGTGCTCGACTTCATCGACGTAGTGATCAGTCGAGGCGGCCAGCCGTGGGGAGCGTTCGTCGACGCGTGTCTCAAGGGATGCGAGAAGTCGATGAAGGAGAGCATCCACGACAACCAAGGCGTCATCGGGACATTGAAGGGCGGTCGTCCCCTCAAGTAGTTCTAAGTCGTCGCGGGCCCCTGCGGGGGCCTAATGGCGTCCTTCTTGAGTGAAGTCCGAGCCTCGCGGATTCACGTATCCCGTGCGCTCGGCAACCCTGGCGTCGGCGAGTCTTTCGACATGTCCCGGAGCCTTGCCGGCCTCCCGTTGCTTGAGGGCTCGCTCTACTCGCCTCTGCGCCCTTTTTTCTCTTGCCTGCTTGACCCACCCCATGATGCAAGCGTACTCCTGGGGTGGGGATGGGGCGCAGGTATCCCCTGAGGCTGGGAGAATCCTTAGCCATGAACATCCGTCGATATCTCGCGCTCGCTTTGGTCTCATTCGTTTCGTTGTCGCTTGTTCCGGGCGCGCCCGGCACCGCCGCGGCGAAGACCGACCCGTTGGTCGCCGATAGCCTCACCGCTCTGAACGCTCTGGTGTCCGGCGACAACTGCGCCGATCAAGACGCATCCGATGGCGACGCCGAGAACGGGATCGACATCCCCTTCACCCTGTGCGATGACGGATTCGCAAGTGCCGGGACGAACGGCATCCCCACCCCGGTCGCTTATCACCCGTCGGCTAGCGGCAACGACTTCTCCGCGCTGCCGGCCCCCGCAACCGATGAAGAGGCCACGGCCGCCGACGGCAAGTACGACCTTCGCCCCGATGAAGGGAATCGCATAACGCTCGATGTTGACGTGTCGCTTCCCACTACTCCCGCTCCGAAGGGCGGCCGTCCCGTGATGGTGTTCATGCACGGTTGCTGCGGTGGGAACCGCAAGAGCTGGGAGGCCACGACGATCGACGGCGCGAACGAGTTGTGGCACAACAGCAACGCTTTCTTCGCATCGCGCGGCTACGTCGTCCTCAACTACACCGCTCGTGGATTCCGCAACAGCAGCGGTGACGGTTCGACGGGAACGACTCAACTCGACTCCCGTCGCTTCGAGGTCAACGACTATCAATATCTAGTCGGTCTGATGGCCGACGACGACGCCGACAAACGGGCGAAAGGTGACGACCCGATCTTCTCGATCAACCCGAAGAAGATCGCGGTAAACGGCGGCTCGTACGGCGCCGGCTTCTCGTGGCTTGCGCTGACCGACCCAACCTGGAAGAGCCCGAAGCACCACGTTCCGTTGCGCCTCGCCGCGGCCGTTCCGAAGTACGGCTGGACGGATCTCGTCGAATCCCTGGTGCCGAGCGGCCACTACAAAGACCGGGACCCCGAGGACCCGACGAAGAGTGCCATCGCCCCGTCGAAGGTCGCCGGTGCTTTGTCTGCTCACCCCATCGGAGTGGAGAAGCAATCGACCGTCACAGGGCTTTACGCGACAGGCCAGAACGAAGCGGACAACCACACCACGTTCCCCGACTACATGGACACGACGTATCAGCGTCTCCAGCAGGGCGAGCCTTACAACGACGACCCAGACGTCGAGGCAACCCTGAAGGGTTTCCTCGAGGATCGTTCCGCGTACTTCCAGAACAGGTTCTGGTCCCGTGTGAAGCACGGTCTGCGCGTCCCCATCTACGTCGCGGCGACGTGGACGGATCCCTTGTTCCCGACGATGGAGAGCGTGCGCTTCTATAACAAGTTGAAATCGATCGCCCCCGACTATCCGGTAACGATGTATCTCGGGGACTACCAGCATCTGTACGCCCAGAACAAGGCCAAGGAGTGGGACTCGCTGTGCGGCGACGACCACCACATCTGCGCACTTGACGACTACCGAAAGGGCGGGCGGATCCGGATCGCTCACGCAAAGAACGAGGTGCGGGCGGGGGTTCTCGCTCGGATCAATAAGTTCTTCAACTTCTTCCTGAAGGGTCGCGGCTCCAAACCGGCTGCGGACGTCAGCGCGACCACGACGATCTGCTCGTCCAATGCGACCGATAAGTACCCCGCCGATGAGCCGGGCATCGAATATCGAGCCTCGACCTGGCGAGCGCTTGCCCCCAAGGTCTTGGACTTCGGGTGGACCGATGGGATGACGTCGAACGCCGCGCCCGACACAAACGCCGTCGAATCGGATCCGGTCGCGCGTAACCGTCAGGCGGAGAAGTGCTTCATCACCGATCAGCAGAACCCGCCGATAGGGGTCGTTACCGCCACGACTGAGCCTCTGGACAAGACCATCACGATGATGGGCGTCCCGTGGGTCGACCTCGACTACACCGCGGACGGCGACGACTATTGGATCGCCGCCCGCCTGTACGACCAAGACGCCGGGGGCACTATGACGATGGTGACGCGTGGGGTCTGTCGCGTGAACGCGACCTCCGACCCCGACGTCGATTGCAAGAACTTCGACCTGTGGGGGAACGGATGGACGTTCGAAAAGGACCACACGATCGTCATCGAGGTGACCGAATCGGACACGCCGACGTTCCGCAAGGACAACAATCCTTCAACCATCACGATCAAATCGATCGGGCTGCACGTCCCGACAACCAAGAACTCCCTGAAGGTCGACTTCCGCGGCTGACTTTTAGCGAGGAAAAGACCACTAGCGACACGGCTCCGGTTAGGGGTTGTAGAGGCCCAACCATTCCTTCAGGGCGAGTACTCGGGCGACCGCTTGGTCCAGGCGGGCTTCGGAGATGGAGCCGGACTTGACCCCGCGTTTGATCTCGGCGGCACAATCCCTCGCGACGTAAGCGTTCGAGGTGATGAGAGCGATGTCGACGCCGGCACGAACGGTCGCTCGACAGGCTCGCGCTGTGCTCCCCCCGAAGCGCCACGCAACCGCGTTCAAGGCGTCGCTGACGGCGACACCATCGAAGCCAAGGTCCCGACGGAGCCGCTTCGTGGCGATGAAGTGATTGAGGGACGCAGGGCGGTTCCCGCGTTCGTGGATGTAGAGGGCGTGCGACAGCATCATCATCCGGAGACCACTCGCGATCGCTTCCCTAAAGGGGAGTGCGTCGACGTGGCGGATCTGCCAGCGCGAGCGGCGGACCTCCGTACGTCCGGCATCGGAATCGCTCGTTGCGCCCCCCAGACCGGGGAAGTGCTTCGCGGTTGCCACGACTCGCTTGCTTTGTAGGCCGCGTCCGAAACGGCGCACGAGTTGACCAACGCGCCGGGGATCCGAACCGAAGCTTCGCTGACTCATGATGTGCGCCGGCCCTTCATCGAGGTCGGCGACCGGAGCGAAGTCAACGTTGACGCCACTGTCGTGCAGTGCCGCGCCGGTCTCTTTTCCCTGATTCCATGCGAGCCACGTGCCATCGGACGCACCGATCTGCGGCGCCGAGTAGCGCGGGGGCATGTCGGGGAAGCGCTTCACCACGCCGCCCTCCTGATCGACGGAGATGAGCGCGCCGATCGAGTACTGATTGCCGTTACGTGCGGCGCGCTGGATCTGGTTAGTCAGCGCCTTCAGTTGCGAGCGGTTGTCGTAATTCTGCGCGAACAGGATCACGCCGCCCAGGTGGTTGTCCTTGATGAGAGCGCGCTCGGTCGGAGTCAGCGACGTGCCACCAACGGAGAACATGACGAGCTGCCCAACCTTCTCGCTAAGGGACATCGCAACAGGCTCCGGTGTTTGAGCCGAGGAAGATGGGAGTCCGGTGATCATCGCGGCCACGATCAGAGCGAGCGGTAAGAGCCGAAGGGTTCGCATGGCGGGAGATGGTAGTCGAGTCCCGCCGAGTGGGATGGAGTACAACGGGCCGATGGAGCCGAGCGATCGTCCAGGTCTCACTCTGCTACCCAGGTTCCAGACGGTTGCCCCGGCCGTCGGCTTCTACGAGAGCATCTATCTAAAGGCGGTCCATCCGTCGGAGCCGACGGCTTTCTGGATCAGGTACACGATCCACAAGAAGCCTGGGGATGGACCGGTCGGATCGGTCTGGAGCACGTTCTTCGATGCCTCCTTGACGTCGCCCGCAACGGCGAAGGTGACGGTTGCCGATCCTCGAGTGGTGAACGATCTCTTCACGATGGGGGACTGCTCGATCGGCAACGGTGCCGCATCCGGCGCTGTTCTTTCCCACCGGTGGGATCTTCGCTTCTCGGGAGATGGACCGGAATTGAGACACCTCCCCAAGACGTGGATGTACGACGCGCCCGTGCCGCGAACGAAGCTCTCGTCACCGTTTCCGATCGCAACCTTCAACGGTTCATTTCACGTGCGAGATCGGGAACTCCAGGTCGATGGATGGCGGGGGATGGTCGGTCACAACTGGGGCTCCCAGCACGCGGAGCGCTGGATATGGCTGCATGCCATCTTCGACGACGCGTCGTGGTTGGACGTCGCCGTCGGACGTATCCGCATCGCCCGCATCACGACCCCCTGGGTAGCGAACGGCGCCGTGTGCATCGGCGGCGTACGCCATGCGGTCGGCGGCCTCCGAACCATCCGCGGAACGAAGGTCGTCGCCAACGTTAACGAGTGCCGTTTCTCGCTCCCTGGCGAGCTCCCGCTCGCCGGGAAAGTCACCCGGCGTCCGGAGGCCACTGTGGCCTGGGAATACCGGGACC
>JAXDJP010000284.1:0-5639 GCA_034665645.1 Actinomycetota bacterium
CGCGGTCGATCGGAAGAACGAGATATCGGTGCCGATGCCGACGATCTTCACAGCGAGTACTCCGAACACCGCTGCGATCACCAGTTGCCCCAGGAACTTCGCCCAACTGTGCAGACCGAGGGAGCGCGACTTGTAGATCTTTATGAAATCGTCGAGGAAGCCCAGTATCCCAAGGGCGAGGATCGTCCCCACCGCGAGCAGCCCGCTGTCGGTGAACTCCGCTCGACCGAAGTGGGCAACGAGATAACCGAGCACCGTAGCGAGGAGGATGACGAGACCTCCCATCGTGGGAGTACCTCTCTTCTCGTAATGAGCCTTCGGCCCTTCTTCGCGGATCAATTGACCCCAGCCGCGCCTGCGGAAGCGGCGCACGGCCACGGGCGTGGCGAGGGAAGAAACGATGAGGCCGACGATCGCGGCGAGCATGATGTTGATCACGCGCAACCATCCCAGCCGTGTTTGGCGAGTTCTCGTCGCGCGACGATGCGGTCGTCGAAGTCGATCGTGTGGTCGGCGAACTGTTGGCCGGTTTCGTGCCCCTTGCCGGCGATGACGACCATGTCGTCGGGCGAGGCGAGGGACACCGCGGCGGCGATGGCTTCGGCGCGATCGGGCAACACCTCTGCGGGGCCATCCGGATCGACGACGGTGACGCCTTCGAGGATCGCTCCGATGATCGCCATGGGGTCTTCGCTGCGGGGATTGTCGGAGGTAACGATGGCGACGTCGGCGAGGCGCGCAACGACGCTCCCCATCAGGGGTCTCTTGCCCTTGTCGCGGTCGCCGCCGCAGCCGAATGCACAGATGACGCGGCCCCCCCGAGGCACGGCCACTGCCCGCGCGGCCTCGAGAACGTTGGCGAGGGAGTCGGGCGTGTGGGCGTAGTCGACGATGACCGAGAACGGTTGGCCGCAATCGACCGATTCGAAACGGCCGGGCACGACGGCCTGGGCCCTCAGCCCATCTTCGATCGCGTCGAGTCCGATACCGAGATTCAGTGCACTGGTCGCCGCGGCCAAACAGTTCGAGATATTGAACGGACCCACGAGCGAGGTGGAGATCTTTGCCTCGCGCTCCCCCGCGACCATCCGGAACGTGCTGCCGGAAGGGCCGGACTCGACATCCAGCGCGGTCACGTCGGTCCCCTCGGAAACACCGAACGTACGTACCGGGATGGTCGTCCTGTCCTTCAACTTGCGTCCGTAGGTGTCGTCGAGGTTCACCGCTGCTTGGTCGGCGCGCTCGGACACGAAGAGACCAGCTTTCGCAGCGAAGTAATCCTCCATGTCGTGATGGAAGTCCAGATGGTCTTGAGTGAGGTTCGTGAACGCGGCCGACGCGAAACGCAATCCATCGACGCGGTGCAAAGACAAGGCGTGCGACGTGACCTCCATCGCGACGACATCGACCCCGCGACCTTTCATCTCCCACAAGAGGCGCTGCAGATCGAGTGACTCGGGTGTGGTGCGGATGCCGGGCCGGACGTCCCCTGCGATGCGAGTTTCGATCGTCCCGATCAGCCCCGTCGTCTTGCCGGCCGCTCTGAGGATCGAATCGATGAGGAAGACGGTGGTCGTCTTACCGTTCGTCCCGGTGACGCCGACGAGGACGAGATCGCGCGCTGGGTCGCCGAAGACGCGCGCGCCGACGGTCGGCATCGCTTTCCGGACGTCCGACACCACGAGCTGTGGCACGGGCGGTGACGTATCGACTCGACGTTCGACGCATAGTGCCCCGACCCCGGCGGTGACCACGTCTTGCGCGAAGTCGTGACCGTCGCTGGTCGCGCCGGGAACGCAGAAGAAGAGTTCGCCGGGCCGGGCTTTCCTCGAATCGAACGAGGCTCCGGCGATCTCCGCCCAGGGATCCCCTTGGATCTCGACGAGCAAGGAACCGGCCGCGTCCGCGAGGGCACCCAGCGCCTGGGGCGGCGGGCTCGCAGAACTATCCATCGCTAAGGATGCTAGTGCCGGTGCACTAGTCGTGGGCCGCGGGGACTTGCGCCTGCTCGGCCTCGATCGTCCTCGCGGCTCGCTCGGCGTTGCCCGTGGGGGCGGCCCCCAGGCGCCGCAGAGCGAACTCGGTGATGGTCTTGAAGGTGGGGGCCGCGCTCGCGCCACCCCAGATCGGCGACGGATCGTCGAGGACCACCATGACGACGACCTCGGGATCGTTGGCGGGAGCGAAACCAACGAAGGACCCCACGTAGTCGCCGCCGTATCCACCCGTTGGGAGGGGCTTCTGCGCGGTCCCCGTCTTGCCCGCGACCCGGTATCCGGGGATCTGGGCCTCGACCCCGGTGCCTCTATCAACGACGCCGGTGAAGATCTTGACCATCTTCCTAGCGGTCGCTTCGGACACAACGCGACGCGTGGTGGGTGGCGACGACGGTTCGATCTTGCCGCTGCCGTCCATCGTGGCGTGCAGGAGCTTGGGCTCGACCCACACTCCCCCGTTCGCGATCGCGCCGTAAGCCGCAACCATCTGCATCGGGGTGACCGCTATGCCCTGGCCGATCGGGATCGTGGCGATCGTCGACCCAGACCACTCCGAACGAGGGAGCACGATGCCGGCAGATTCGCCGGGGAAATCGAGACCCGTCTGATGTCCGAATCCGAACTTGTGCACGTAATGGTCGAGGCGCTCTCCGCCTAGCTCGAGACCGATCTTGATCGTCCCGACGTTCGAAGATTGCTCGATGATGTCGGTAACGCTCATGCTCTCGACCGGGTGGATGTGAGAGTCGTGGAACACGCGATCCGAGTACTGGAACGCGGCGGGAACCTCGAATTTCGTCTTGGGGGTAACGATCTTTTCTTGGAGGGCGCCGGCAAGCGTAACGATCTTGAACGCGGAGCCGGGCTCGTAAACGTCGGTGACGGCGCGGTTCCTCTGCATGTCGGGATCGAAGTCACCGGGGCGGTTGGGGTCGTAGTCCGGCACGTTCGCCAGAGCCAAGATCTCCCCCGACCCCGGCCGCATAACGATCGCGGTTCCGGAGTTGGCGTGATACGTCCTCGTTGCTTCCGCAAGCGTTAGCTCGGTGAAGTACTGGAGCTCTTTGTCGATCGTGAGGAACAACGAGCGGCCCGGCTTCGGCGGTTCGTAAGAGAACTCCGCTTGCGGCAGCGGACGACCGGCGGGGTCCTGCTCGAGCGTCATGCGACCCGCTTTTCCTTCGAGGATCGATTCGTATTGAGCTTCCGCACCCGCGCGGACAGACCCGTCCACGTTCACGAAGCCGAGGACGTGTCCGGCGAGATGGCCTCCGGGATAGAACCGCTTCGGTTCGGCGCGCATCCCGATACCCGGCAGGTCGAGCTTCTTGATCTTGGATGCGACCTTAGGCAGCACCTGATGAGCGAGGAAGACGAACTGGTTATCAGGGTTTCCTGGATACGGCCGCAGTTTCTTCTCAAGCTCGGGTATCGGAAGCTTCAGAAGTGGTGCCAGCTTCGCCGCGGTGCCCGAGATGTTCTCGACCATCGTGGGATCGGCGAACACCATCTGGAGATCCACCGAGATCGCGAGCGGCTCACCGCTGCGGTCGAAGATCGACCCGCGCCTGGCAGGGAACTCCACGACCCTCTCGCGTTGTTGCTCGGCGATCTGGGCGTATGCCGGAGCCTCCACGATCTGAAGAACGAACAGGCGCGCGGCCATCGCGCCGAACGCCACTAAGAAAGCGAAGAAGAGAACGACCAGGCGGACCGGCGAGCGCGACCGCCTCCTACGAGAAGGAGCCGACCGTAGACGGGTCGACCCCCTGTTCCTCCCGTTAGAGCGAGTCGTCATATCAGGGGCTCTCCGCTCCTAAGACGGCGTCCGACGCCGCGATGCCTCCGGCCGCACCCACCGCCCCAGCATTCGTAGGGGAGCCGGCCAGCCGCGCGGTCCAATCAGACTTGATGCGAGCCACGATGTACTGGGTTTGCACCGGATAAACCATCCCCAGATCGTTCACCGCCACGCTCTTGATGCGCTCGGAGCTGCCCAACTTGGCGGCCTGCAGCAGGAGCTGGCTGTGCTTCTCCTCCGCGCGTTCGAGCTGACTCCGCATGTCGGACAGCTTGAACGCCGACTGCGCCAGCACCACTTGTTCGAGAAGGACGGTGCCGATCGTCGCGGCGATGAGGATCCCGAGAAGGACGAGGGCCGGTGCGATCTTGCGTGAATGGGCGCGCTTGATGAGCCCCCGCTTCTTGCGGCGCACGACCCGGAGCGAGGGACGCGACGACCGCGTTGAATGCTTGGCGCGCGAACGGCCCGACGGCATGGCGCGACTCACGCGGCCATGACCCTTTCGGCCACTCGCAGGCGCGCCGACTTGGCCCGGGGGTTCCGCTCGATCTCTTCGTCAGATGCGACGACGCCGCGGCGCGTGATCAATCTCACTCGGGCTTTTGCGCCGCAAGTGCATACGGGGAAGTCGGGAGGGCAGACGCAGCCGCGCGCCTCGTCCTGGAAGAACCTCTTCACGCGCCGGTCCTCCAGCGAGTGATACGAGAGGACCGCCATCCGGCCCCCCGCCTCGAGAGCGTCCAACGCGACGGGAAGCACTTTTGTCAGGGCGTCGAGCTCGCCGTTCACTTCGAGCCGCAATGCCTGGAACGTGCGCTTGGCGGGGTGTCCCCCGGTGCGCCGCGTCGCGGCAGGGATCGCCTCTTTCACGATGTCGGCAAGTTCCGCGGTTCCCTCGATCGGACGCGCGGCGACGATGCGGCGCGCGATCCGGCGAGCGAAGCGCTCTTCACCAAAAGTTCGGATGACCCTCTCGAGCTGAGCCTCGGAGTAACCGTTCACCACGTCGGCCGCGGAGAAGGGCTGGGAGGTGTCCATTCGCATGTCGAGGGGTCCGTTATGTCGATAACTGAAGCCCCGATCCGCTTCATCAAGTTGGGGTGAGGAAACGCCAAGGTCGAGTAGGACTCCGCGAAGCGGCGGATGCCCGAGTCGTTCCAGTACGGCCGCGAGGTTTTTGAAGTCGTCACGAACGAGAACGAACCGATCTTCTTGCGCGGCGAGGTAGGCCCTAGACGCCTCCAGGGCCGCGGCGTCTCGATCGATCCCGATGAGATGGGCTTGCGGGGCCGCTTCGAGGATGAGGCGCGCGTGTCCCGCTCGGCCGAGAGTTGCGTCGACGAAGGTGCCCCCTTGCTCCAATGCAGGAAGGAGGTGGTCGACGACTTCGGCGGCGAGGACGGGCTCGTGCCCCATCCGGTCTCCATCCGTTACCGGCCGAGGGCGCGGGTCGCGACCGCGACCATCCCGAGGAAGCCGCCGACGGAGGCTCCCGTCAACGCAAGTAGAACGACGCCCTGGCTCAACTCTCGAACCAAGGTGTCCTCACCGATCGCTCGTACTCTCCGGATCATCTCGCCTCCCCGTTCCTCGTGTCGCTTAGATGTTCAGCCGGCCGAATTGCTCTTCCAAAGTCGTCTCTTCCTGCTTCGCTTCTTGCTGCGCGTAACGCTCCGGGCTCCATATCTCTGCGTGATCGAGCATCCCGACGATCACTACGTCGGACTCGATCGCCCCGAAATCCCGGAGGTGCTGCGGTACGGTGATGCGTCCTTGCTTGTCGATCCGATCGTGGTGACCCTTGCCGGCTAACCGCCTCGTGTACTCCCGCACTTCCG
>JAXDJP010000285.1:0-3519 GCA_034665645.1 Actinomycetota bacterium
GAGACCGGGCGAGCCTCGAGGCGCGCTCCTTCACCGTCGAGGAAACGAGCTGGACGTTCGACCCTCCCGTCTCTGGGACGCGCGTTCTCGTGCAGCACCGTGCCCATGGCGAACGGGTTCCCGCGACGGTCGAGTGGCGCGACGGAGAGTGCCTCGTCGATCTGGGCGAACCAGTGGAGGCCGTGGCCCCCGGGCAATCGGCTGCCTTTTACGGCGGCGATGCGCCGGACGAATTGATCGGAGGCGGCGTGATCTCGGCAACGGTTAGGGCTGACGTCGTTGCCTGAGACCGCCAGGGACGAGACGAAGCAGCGCAAAGTCCTACAAGAAGAGTTCGAACGAGCCGCCGCGGGTTTCGCCGAACGGACGAAGGGCCGCTTCGACGACATGGGCGCGGTCGAGTTCTCGCGCGTCACGCCGGGGGCATCGGTACTGGAGGTTGGTGCCGGGACCGGGAACTTCCTCTCCCTGTTCTCCGAGGTCGCCGGCTCCCTCGTTGCGGTCGATCTGACCCACGGCATGCTTGCCGAGGCGCGGCGAAGAGATCCGGCGATCAAGGCAGCGCAGGGGGAAGGCGCTCTTCTTCCGCTGCAGACGGCCTCGTTCGATCTGGTGACGACCGCTCAAGCGTTGCATCACATCTCGCGTCCGGTCCCGGTCCTTCAAGACATGCGACGCGTGATGAAGCGAGAGGGTGCGCTTCTGTTGGTCGACCAGGTCTCTACCGAGAGCTACGAGCAGGCCGCGTTCATGAACGAGATGGAGGTCATCCGCGACCCATCCCACGCGATGTCGCGGCCCCCATCCGCGATGAGGATCATCGTTCGCTCGGCGGGTTTCGACATCGTCGAGGAGAAGTTGTGGACGGGAACGAACACTTTCTCGAAGTGGATGTGGCCGGGTGAGTTTCCGGAAGAACGGATCGCTGCGGTGCGCAGCTTCGTAGAGCGGTTCGGAGCGGAAACGGGGATGGGGTTCGAACGCGACGGAGACGACTTCGTCTTCACCCGCAGGCGGATCATGATCTTGGCGAGGCGGTCTTTGTGACGAAGAGAGAGGCCACCGCCCGCGTGAAGCAGCTCCGGGAGCTGATCGACCATCACTCGTACCGGTACCACGTGCTCGACGATCCCGAGATCGCCGACGTCGAGTACGACGCGCTGATGAACGAGCTGATCGAGCTCGAGGAGACGTTCCCCGATCTCGTGACGTCGGATTCCCCAACTCAGCGGGTCGGCGGGACGACCTCCGATCTATTCGCCCCCGTCCAACACAGAAGCCCGATGATGTCGCTCGACAACGTGTTTTCGCTCGAGGAGCTCGAGGCCTGGGCAGCCCGTCTGCAGCGCGTTATCGGCGAGCCCGACGGTTTCGTGGGCGAGCTGAAGATGGACGGCATCGCGGTCAACCTCATCTACGAGGACGGAGTGCTCGTGAAGGGTGCGACCCGTGGTGACGGACGCGTCGGTGAGGACATCACTGCGAACCTGCGGACGATCGCGGCCGTGCCGTTGAAGCTCCGTGGGGATGTTCCGCGCGTGCTCGAGGCGCGTGGCGAGGTCTACATGCAGACCGACGACTTCAAGAAGTTGAACGACTCGCTCCTAGAGGGGGAGCATCGGCCCTTCGCGAACCCCCGCAACGCCGCGGCCGGGTCGTTGCGCCAGAAAGACCCCGCGGTCACCGCCAAACGGAAGCTCTCGCTTGTCTGTCACGGTGTCGGCTACATCGAGGGGAGACGCCTGACCTCTCACTGGGACGCTATCCAGATGCTCCGCGACCTCGGCCTTCGCACGAATCCCGAGAACACTCGACTAAAGGATCTGTCCGAGGTCTACGACTTCTGTACCCGCTGGCAAGAGCACCGCCACGACGTCCCCTACGAGATCGACGGTTCCGTGATCAAGGTCGATCCCGTCGCGCAGCAAGAGGAAGCGGGAGCGACATCGAAGGCTCCGCGCTGGGCGATCGCCTACAAATTTCCGCCCGAGGAGCGCACCACGCTGCTTCGCAACATCTTCGTGTCGGTCGGCCGCACGGGGGCCGCGACCCCCTTCGCCGAGTTGGAACCCGTCTTCGTCGGCGGCGTCACCATCGGCACGGCCACGCTTCACAACGAAGACGAGGTCGCGCGCAAAGACCTTCGGATCGGTGACACCGTGATCGTGCGTCGCGCAGGCGACGTGATTCCCGAGGTCGTCGGTCCCGTCGTGTCCTTGCGAACCGGCAAAGAGAAGCGCTTCAAGATGCCGAAGAAATGCCCGTCCTGCAAAGGACCCATCGTTCGCACCGAGGGCGAAGCCGTCGCGCACTGCGTGAACATCGAATGTCCGTCGCAACGGATCGAGAAGTTGCATCATTTCGCGGCCCGCGGAGCCATGGACATCGAGGGCCTCGGCTACAAGACGATCATCGTGTTCGTCGAAAAAGGGTGGCTCGGCAACGTTGCCGATATCTACTACCTGCAGCCGGAGTGGCTCGAGGGTCTCGAGGGATGGGGTGAGATCTCGATCTCGAACCTTTTCAAGGGGATCGAGGAGTCGAAGAAGCGCCCACTCGGAAATCTCATCTATGGGTTGGGCATCCGCCACGTAGGCGGGACCGCTTCGCACGATCTCGCGGCGCAGGTCGGTTCCATCGACAAGCTGCGCGATATGACCGAGGAGGAACTGCTGGCGTTCGATCAAGTCGGCCCCGTCATCGCAACGTCGATCCGGCAATTCTTCGAGCAGGAAGCGAACCTCGAGGTCTTGGATCGGCTGAAAGCCGCGGGGGTCGATCCCATCGAAGAGCCGAAGCAGACCGGCGGGCCCCTCGAGGGCCGTACGTTCATCATCACCGGTTCGCTGGAGAACTTCTCCCGAGCCGAGGCCACGAAGGCGATCGAGGAACTCGGAGGCAAGGTCGCCTCAAGCGTGTCGAAGAAGACCGACTACGTCGTGCTGGGGGAGAACCCCGGTTCGAAATACGAGAAAGCCCTCGCGCTGGGCATCGAGATGATCGACGAGAAACAGTTCCAGGACCTGTTGGACTCGTAGCGCTAGTCGGGAAGGCCCTCTCGCAGAACCCTGAGGAAGTTCTCACCCAGGATCTTTTTCACCAGCGGCTCTCCCAGACCGCGCTCGAGCATCGCCTCGGTGAAAGTAGGCAGATCGGGCGACCGCTCCAAGCCCTTGATGCCGTTCGCGACCGGTGGGTCGATGATGGGGCCCAACTCGTCCAGCTCGCGACAGAAGTCGGGGCCGAGACCCACGTGGTCTTCTCCGGCGACGTTCAGCGCATGTTCGAGGTGATCGAGGCAGTCGTCGACGGTCGCGTCCTCTCCCCGCACCAACATGGGGTGAAGGTTCATCCCCACCACGCCGCCTTGCGCCGCCACGGCGCGCAACTGTGCGTCGGTTAGCCCGCGCGGGTGGTCGAACACGGCACGACAATTCGAGTGACTCGCAACGAACGTCTTGGTGGTTATCTCGCAGGCGTGCCAGAATCCCGCGTCCGACAGATGAGAGACGTCGAGGA
>JAXDJP010000286.1:0-3245 GCA_034665645.1 Actinomycetota bacterium
ACGGCCGCCCAGGCCCTCGGGTACAAGCAGATCCTCGAGTCTTCAGCGGGCGAGCCGGCCAAGGATCTTGCCGACCGCATCGTGGCCGCAACGAACCGCTTTGCGCGGCGCCAGGAGTCGTGGTTCACAAGCGACCCTCGCGTCGAATGGTTCGACGCTTCGGCACCGGATCTCGCCCGGCGGCTCATCGAGTTCTTCAGGCCGTCCGCCGCAGGCTGATTACGTCATTCCGCTGCCTAGGCGGTACCGTAGATACATGGATTTCGCCAAATATCACGGCATCGGCAACGACTTCGTGATGCTCGCCGACCCCTCAGATGGCCTGTCTCTCAGCGCAGAGTTCGTCCGGAAGGTTTGTGACCGGCGCTTCGGGATCGGGGGCGACGGGGTCATAAGGGTCGCGCCGGGCCAGGGCGACGCGGATTTCTTCATGGACTACGTCAACTCCGACGGGTCCGTCGGCGAGATGTGCGGCAACGGGATCCGCTGCCTCGCGGTGTTCGCGCGCGCTGAGGGTCTCACGGATAAAGACGTGCTGATCGTCGACACCAGAGCGGGTCTGAAGACGGTGTGGATCGAGGGCGACCGAGTGAGAGTCGACATGGGCGCGCCGATCTTCGATGCCCGGTCTATTCCCGTGGTGTGGGACGGCGACCCCCTCCACGCCAAGCTCGAGCTTAAGGACGAGGTGCTCGAGGCAGCGTGCGTCTCGATGGGGAATCCCCATGCCGTTCTGTTCGTCGACGATCCCGATGACCCCCACTGGATCGGGGTCGGACCGTCGCTCGAAAAGCATCCGGCGTTCCCGCACGGCGCGAACGTCGAGTTCATGAAGGTCGAGTCGCCCACCCGCATCAGGATGCGAGTTTGGGAACGGGGCGCCGGCGAAACGCTTGCTTGTGGGACCGGAGCGTGCGCGGTTGCGGTCATCGGACGGCTCCTGGGCGGGACGGATGAGAGAGTCACGGTTGCTTTGCCCGGCGGGGAGCTCGACATCGAGTGGGCCGGTTCGGTCGAGAACGCGGCCCCCGTTTTCATGACGGGTCCGACCGTGCGCGCGTTCGACGGCGAGCTCGACCTGGAGGCTTATTCGTGAGAAGCGCTTCGCGCATCGAGAAACTCCCCCCGTATCTATTCGCAGAGATCGACCGCAAGGTAGCGGAAGCGCGCGCCCGAGGTGCAGACATCATCTCGTTCGGTGTGGGGGATCCCGATCTCCCCACCGCGCCGCACATCATCGAGGCGTTGGAGAAGGGAGCCGAGGACCCGGCGACCCATCGTTATCCCTCCTACACGGGGATGCCCGCGTTCCGCGAGTCGATCGCCAACTGGTACGAGTCCCGCTTCGGCGTGAAGCTGGACGCAGGCGAAGAGGTGCAGCCGCTCGTCGGATCGAAGGAAGGGATCTTCCATCTCCCGGTCGCGTACATCGATCCGGGCGACGTTGCCCTCATCCCGGACCCCGGCTATCCGGTTTACGAGACGGGGACGATCCTCGCCGGGGGAGAGGCCGTGCTCCTTCCACTCCTCGAAGAGAACGATTTCAAGCCCGACCTCGACGCCATCTCCGAGGACGTGCTCGCTCGCGCGAAGGTTCTGTGGTTGAACTACCCCTCGAACCCCACGGCGGCCACCGTCGAGCGCGACTTCTTCGAGCGCGCCGTCGAGTTCTGCCTGCAATATGACTTGCTGCTGGCGCACGATGCTGCGTATACCGAGATCACTTTCGATGGATACGTCGCGCCGAGCGTCCTCGAGGTGCCCGGCGCGATGGAATGTGCCGTCGAGTTCCACTCGCTGTCGAAGACGTACAACATGACCGGGTGGCGCATCGGCTGGGTCGCCGGCGCTCCGATCGCGATCGAAGCCATCAAGCGGCTCAAGACGAACATCGACTCCGGGATCTTCGACGCGGTGCAGCGAGCGGGCATCGCCGCGATCGAGGGGCCACAGGACTACCTCGCCGAATGCGTCGAGCGCTATCGGCACCGTCGCGACCTGCTCTGCGATGGGTTGAAGTCGATGGGTGTGATCGTCGAGCCTCCGCGCGGCTCGATCTACGTGTGGGCCCCCGTTCCCGAGGGCCACACCTCCGAGAGCTACACGACCTTCCTCCTCGACAAAGCGGACATCGTCGTCGCGCCGGGGACCGGTTACGGACCTTCGGGTCAAGGGTTCGTGAGGTTCTCGCTGACGCTTGCCGACGATCGCCTCGAAGAAGGCGTGGAACGGTTGCGGAAGGTCGCAAACTGACCAAACGCAGCGCTCGCATCCGACCCGACCGCAGTGGTGGCCACGAGACGCGCCCCGAGATCGAGAAGGCGATCCTCGTAGGCGGCGTGTTCGGCCGCGCGCCTATGGAGGACGCGGAATGGTCTCTCGAAGAGTTGAGGGCACTGGCAGACACGGCCGGAGCCGAGGCGCTCGAGTCCGTCGTGCAGCACCGCGACGCTCCGGACCCCGCGACCTACATAGGCCGGGGAAAAGTGAAAGAGATCGTCGGCCTCGCAACGGCTCTCGACGCCGACATGCTCATCTTCGACGACGAACTGACGCCCGCCCAGGGCCGTAACCTCGAAGACATCGCGGGCGTTAACCCTTTGGCGGAGCGCGGTCTCAAGATCATCGATCGCACCGGCCTGATCCTCGACATCTTCGCCCAGCACGCTCGCTCGGCCGAGGGAAAACTGCAGGTCGAGCTGGCGCAGCTCAACTACGGGCTCCCACGCCTTCGCGGGTGGGGGGACGTGCTGTCGCGACTCGGTGGTGGCATCGGTACCAGGGGGCCGGGCGAGACCAGACTCGAGGCCGAACGGCGCGCCATCCTGCGCCGCATCCAACGGGTGAAGAAGGACCTCGAGGATCTCGAACGCACCCGCCGTGTCAAACGCAAGCAGCGCAAACGCACGGGCACGCCCGTCATCGCTCTGGTCGGTTACACGAACGCGGGGAAGTCGACGATCCTTCGTCGTCTCACCGACGCCGACGTGCTGGTGCAGAACCAGTTGTTCTCGACGCTCGACCCGACCACCCGGCGGTTGCAGCTGCCTCACGGGCACGAGGTCCTGCTTACCGACACCGTCGGTTTCGTGCGCAAGCTCCCGCACCAATTGGTCGAGGCGTTCCGCTCGACGCTGGAAGAGGTGGGGGAGGCGACGATCTTGCTGCACGTCGTCGACGCGAGTCGCGAGGTCGCACGTCAGATCTCGGCGGTCGACTCGGTGCTCGCGGATATCGGGGTGATC
>JAXDJP010000287.1:0-5045 GCA_034665645.1 Actinomycetota bacterium
GACGAGGTTCCGCACCCATGAGCCCTGAGCCCAGGGGAGCGCGAGAACGTCTCCCTGTAGGTGCCCGATGTACGTCGCGGCGTAGGTGACGACGGGCAGGATCATCAGATACAGCACGATGGACGGAGTTTCTTCAGTGAAGGTTCGGCCGAACGCTTCGTGCTCATCGTCTTCACGCCTGGCGGCTCGCTCCCACACGAACGTCAGGACGATGATCGCAACGAGTGCGAACGCTCCCTCCCACTTACACGCGGTTGCTGCTCCGGCGGCTATGCCGGCCGCCGCGCGCCAGGGCCGGGCCATCCGGCGCGTCGAGGGATCGTTCGATCCTCGTCGGCGTTCCATGTGTTCTCGGTCGACGAGGAGGCAGAAGAACGCCAGCATCGTGAAGAAGGTCGTAAAGATGTCGAGCATCGCCACGCGCGACTGCACGAAATGCATCAGATCGAGCGACAGCAGTAGCGCGGCCGCGCACGCGGCCACCAGAGAGCGGAAGATCTTCCGGGCGATCAAGAACAAGAGAGCCACCGACAGGGTTCCGAAAACGACGGGCACGATGCGCCATCCGAACGAATCGAACCCGAAGGCGGCCACGCCGAGCGCGATAAGCGACTTGCCTAGTGGCGGGTGCACGTAGGTCGACTCTTCAGCGATGCCGCACTCTTTCGTGTCGACGTGCGCGTAGATGCACGCGTCCTTGGCGTAATAGACCTCGTCGAAGGCGAACTCTTTCGGGTCGGAGAGGTGCACCATCCGGATCACCGCGGCTAGAAGAGTGATGGCGACGATCGCGATCAGTTCGGCACGCGTCCAGCGACGCTTGGAGGCGGCGGCCCTCGCTCCTACTGCCGGCTCAACGTGCCCCTCGGGTGACTGATCCACGGGCGGCAGCATATTTACTCTCTGCCCTCGTGCCGCGTCGGGTGCGTTACCGGGTACGTTCGAGCGATGGCCGGACCGGGTGGGCGTCTCTGATGGCCGGAAGCTTGACCCTGTGCGCCACGCCGATCGGGAACCTCGAAGACACCTCGGCACGCGTCCTGCGCGTGCTCGAGGAGGCCGACATCCTGGCGTGCGAGGACACCCGACGAACGCGCAAGTTGTTGTCTCACTTCGGGATCCGGGCGAAGAGCCTCGTTACGTACAACGAAGGGAACGAGCGCCGCAAAGCCGCGGAACTCGTGAAGGAGATCGCCGGCGGTCGCAAGGTCGTTCTCGTTTCGGACGCGGGGATGCCCGGCCTCTCCGATCCCGGCTACCGGCTCGTTCGTGCGTCGATCGAGGCCGGTCTCGCGGTGGACGTGGTGCCGGGTCCCAACGCCGCGATCAGTGCTCTCACCGTCTCGGGATTGCCTCCGGGCAGATTCGTCTTCGAGGGTTTCCTCCCGCGCAAGGCGGGCGAGCGCCGACGCCACATCGAGGCACTGCTCCACGAGCCGCGCACGCTCGTCTTCTATGAATCGCCCCACCGCGTCGTGGCAACGCTGCAGGACCTGGCAGGCGTCCTGGGTCCCCGGCCTGCGTCGGTCGTGAGGGAGCTAACGAAGATGCACCAGGAGGTCCTGCGGGACTCGCTTCCGGCTCTGGCCTCGCAGATGGAGGAGCAGGGCCCCCGCGGCGAGATCGTCTTGGTGGTTGGGGGGGCCGTGCATGAGTCGAAGCCGTCGATCGAACCGGAGGACCTAGCGGCCCGTGCCCGAGCCCTTATGGAGGGGGGGATGGATCGCAAGGCGGCGCTGAGCGCGGTGGCGAAGGAAGCAGGCGTTGCTAAGAGAGAGGTGTTCGATGCCCTCGTTGCCGAGGACAAGAGTGCCGAGGACTAGCTAGATCGAGCTGGACTCGGACTCGGTGTCCGGGAGCCTGACGACCTGGCCGTGCTTGGAGAGCTCGGCGGTGCAGTTCTCGCAGAGGTTCCGGCCTTTGAACTCGACCGTTGGATTGGGGGCCTCACAGAAGAGGCACACGTCCTGGCGCTTCTGCAGGATGATCTGCTCGCCGTCGACGCTGATCTCGAGCTCGTTGCCCTCTTTGATGCCGAACACCTTGCGGAGTTCCGACGGAAGGACGATACGGCCCAGCTCATCGATCTTCCTGACCACGCCGGTAGACTTCATTTGCCCGCTCCCATTGCTGTAATGGTAACTCCTGTAAGTATGGCCCGCTAGGGCCAGATGTCAAACGTTCCACTCATACATGGACATTAGTTAACTGTCGTAACACTAATTAACAGAAAGAACAAGATGTCCGACGAAGTCTTCTACCTGACGACCCCCATCTACTACGTGAACGACGTGCCTCACTTGGGGCACGCCTACACGACCGTTGTCGCTGATTTCATCGCACGCTTCCGCCGGATGCAAGGCCATCGGGTGCATTTCCTCACGGGAACGGACGAACACGGCGAAAAGATCGCGCGCACTGCCCAGGCGAACGAGAAGACTCCGAAGGAGTGGACGGACCAGATCATCCCGCGATGGATGGAGGTGTGGTCCGCGCTCGACATCTCGAACGACGACTTCATCAGGACCACCGAAGAGCGCCACGAGAAGCCGGTTCAGACGTTCGTGCAGGACCTCTACGACCGCGGGCAGATCTACCTCGGCCACTACGAGGGGCTCTATTGCGTGGGCTGCGAAGAGTTCAAACAGCCCGACGACCTCATCGACGGCAAGTGCCCGATCCACAAGACGGTGCCCGACGTCGTGAAGGAGGAGAACTACTTCTTCCGGCTGTCCGATTACGCCGACCGGTTGATCGAGTGGTACGAGAGCGCCGATCAACCCGTCGTTCCGGAGGCCCGACGCAACGAAGTTCTAGGCAAGGTGCGCCAAGGACTCGAAGACCTGTCGATGTCGCGCGTCAGCTTCGTGTGGGGGATCCCCATCCCGTGGGACGAACGTCACGTCATCTACGTGTGGATCGACGCGCTCCTGAACTACATCACCGCGATCGGTTACGGAACGGAAACGACCGACTTCGAAACGATCTGGCCGGTCGACGTGCACCTGATGGCTAAGGACATCTTGTGGTTCCACTCCGTTATCTGGCCGGCGATGTTGATGGCACTCGATCTGCCCTTGCCGCGCAAGGTGTTCGCGCACGGGTGGCTCTTGATCTCGGGCGAGAAGATGTCGAAGTCGACCCTCACCGGCATCTCGCCCCACGAGCTGATCGAGACGTTCGGGTCCGATGGTTATCGCTACTACTTCTTGCGCGAGGTCTCGTTCGGGCTCGATGGGAACTTCTCGTGGGAGGGGATGGTCGCGCGTTACAACTCCGACCTTGCCAACGATCTTGGAAATCTCGCGAACCGCGTTCTATCCATGATGCGTCGCTATCTCGGCGGCGTCGTTCCTCCCGCTCCGGACGAGGACGAACTCACCGATGCCGAGCGCAGTTTGAGAAGCACCCAGCAGACCGCGTTCACCGCGATGTCTCGAGCGGTCGACGACATAGCGCCTCACGAAGCGACCAAGGCTTGTTGGGCTTTCGTGCGCAAAGCGAACGCGTACGTCGAAGAGGTAGCGCCTTGGGCTCTCGCAAAGCAGGACGACTCCAAGCGCCGGCTCGAAGTCGTTCTCTACGAACTGGCGGAGGCGCTGCGGCTCTTGGCCCTGATGATCTGTCCCGCGATGCCGCGTGCCGCGCAGGAGCTGTGGGGACGCCTCGGTCAAGCGGGTGAGATAACCGATCGGCGTTACGGCGAGGACGGCGCGTGGGGTGGACTCCTGGGGGGCACCGCCACGCACGTCGGGGACCCGCTCTTCCCTCGCCTCGAGGACGAAGAGGCGAGCTAAGACCCGTGTGGTTCGACTCGCACTGCCATCTGTTCGACGTCGACGATCCCGCTGCTGCGGTCCAACGGGCGAGAGCCGCGGGGGTCGGCGGCATGCTGACGTTGGGCGTGGACCCGGTCACGAGCAGGAAGTGCGCCGAGCTTGCCGCGACCGAGGGAGTCGTCGCGGGGGCCGCGTGGCACCCCGAGGGGGTCAAGGGTTGGGCCGATGAATGGGCCGCGGAGATCGAGATGATCCTCGAGCTCGATGAGGTCGTGGCGGTCGGCGAGACGGGGATCGACCTCCACTGGGACACCTCCTACTTCGACGACCAAGTGAACGCGTTCAAAAGGCACATCGAGTTGGCGAAGGATCACTCGAAGCCGCTCGTCATCCACACCCGCAACTCGGTGGACGAAACGTGCGCGGTTCTCGAGGAGATGCGGCCACCGCACAAGCTCGTCTTCCATTGCTGGTCGGGAACCGAGCGTCAGTTGGCGAGGGCCCTCGCACTGGGGGCCATGGTGTCGTTCGCCGGGAACGTCTCGTTCAAGAACGCAAGTGACCTCCGCGAGGTCGCGGTCCAGGTGCCGCCCGATCGACTGCTGGTCGAAACGGATTCGCCTTATCTGGCGCCGGTGCCGCATCGCGGCAAACCGAACGAGCCTGCGCATGTCGCTCTGGTGGGGGCCGCGCTGGCCGCCGCGCGGAACCAGGACGCGACCGAACTGGCGGAGCTCACCACGAAAAATGCTCTGCGACTCTTCTCTCTTGACTGATAACGGGCCGGAACTGCTCGGAGCGCGGCGCGTGCGCGAGCTGCTCGACCGACACTCGATCAGGCCGACGAAGACTCTCGGCCAGAACTTCGTGATCGATCCCAACACGATCCGAAAGACGTTGGCGGTTGCGGACATCGATCCCAACGACCACGTGCTCGAGATCGGCGCGGGGGCCGGGTCCTTGACCGTCGGTCTCGCGATGTCGGCGAGGAAGGTGACCGCGGTCGAGGTGGACGCGAAGCTCGTCCCTCTTCTCAAGGAGGTCACATCGGCTCATGCGAACGTTGACGTGATTCATGTCGACGCGCTGTCGTTCGACGTGGACGCGGTGCAAGCCGATAGCGTCGTGGCAAACCTCCCGTACAACATCGCGACCTTGGTGGTGCTGCGGATCCTCGATCTTGCTCCCACCGTGAGGTCGCTGACGGTCATGACGCAAAGAGAGGTCGGCGAGCGTTTGTCCGCCCCCCCGGGCTCGAAGATCTAC
>JAXDJP010000288.1:0-4549 GCA_034665645.1 Actinomycetota bacterium
CCGGGAAGCGTGGTGCTCGGAATGGTCGATCCACCGGGAAGCGTGGTGTTCAGGAGCGTCGTCGTGCCTCCGCCCCCGCCCGTCGTCGTCGTTGTGCCGCCCGGGAGGGTGGTTGTCGGCAGGATCGTCGTGGGCGGCAAGGTGAGGGTGATCGTCGGCGCTGTAAGAAAGGAGGCCGCGCTGTGCGCCGTACCGGGCGTCGTCTGGGCGACGAGGGCAGCCAGGAGCGTCGCCGGCAGAAAGAGTTTCAGGAAGATCTTCACGCGGTCGTTCCCCCTTCAGTCGGGAGCAACGCTATGGGAAGGTATGTCCCGAATCCATAGCCAGGAATGGCTAATTACCTGGCCATCTATGCGTGCGTTGACTAGTTCTAGTAGATCGAGGCCAGTCCGCCGACGTCCCCACGTCCCAAACTGCGGGGGGCCGACGTGCAGCTCGGGACGATCTCGGCCATCGTGAGGTTCTTGTGCGACGAGGTGACGTGAGCCAGCCCCATGGCGTGGCCCATCTCGTGAGTGGCCACGCTCTGCACGTCTTGTTTGTTGCGGCACGACCTCGAGTCCGGACTCAGCGTCCACTTCTGCCCGGTGCTAAGACGCACGTCGGATTCCGCCAAGGACCGATCTCCATTGCCTTCGAGTGAGTACCACGAGCAGGTACGACCCGAAACGGGCAGGGAGCCGAAGTCGACGACGCTCTTGCCGTTGGGGCTCAGGCAGTTACCCGAGCGGTCGAGGTTCGCCTTGTTCCTGGTCCGGCCCAGATACGACATCTTGATCGTGTAGCCGCTGGTGATGCTGCAATCGTTGATGCCTTTGGCGATCGTATTGGCCCCCAGCTTGATGGCCTTGATCGTGGCTTTCTTGCTGAGACTTCCCGGGATAGTTCGTTTGTTGATCCGATACTTGTAGCTGCCCGCCTCCTTGAAGCCGGCAAGCGTTTGTGCGGTGTCCTTGCAGGGGGCCATGCAGCTACTGCACGGTTCCTTCACCCGCGGCGCGACTCCATCCGTGCCCTCGTTGCCCACCTTGCGCAACCTCACGGTCCCGTTTCGCCACGTGTTGACCTTTAGCTCTTGACCAACACCGTTCGCCGCGTGGCCCTCGGCATAAACCCCGTGGCCCGGAGGCGGCACCAAAGCGCCGATGCCGTTGTCGGTAACGATCAACCCCGTCATGTCGCAGGTGTCGGGGTCGACGAGCGACGGGAGATCGGTCGCCTTGATGCGGTTCCCTTCACTGCAGGAAGGCACATTAGGGTCGACGACCGTCGTGGTCGTCGTGCTGCCGGGGAGGGTCGTTGTCGTAGTCGTTTCGACAACCGTCGTGGTGGTCGCTTCCGTGGTCGGCTCGGTCGTCTCTTGAGGTGGGGCGGTCGTTTCCTCCGGCGGCAGCGTCGTGTCCTCTGCGATGCTCCCGTTCGAGAGGATGGCGCCGACGGGCGACTGGAGCCCCGCGATCGTGAGGCACGTCATGGCGGTCAACACCAGGATCTTGGTCGAGTTCTTCAGCGGCCGGCTCCTTCCATTTGGAGCAAACGCTACGTATTGATCGCGGTTAAAGCCATAGCGAGTAGGGACTAATTGCCAGGCCTAGTCAGCTTCCTCAGGTACGTAGACGGCCAGCTTTTGCGGGTGTTTGCGGACGTAGAAGTCCTCGGAGCCCTCGAACGTCTCGCCGTCGCGGGCCAGCCGCAGCCGGCCCTCGAGTGTTCGCACGTGCAGCTCGTCGACCAGGTATTGCTTGTAGACCCTCGAGTTTCCGAGCGTCCCGGTTAGGACCGAAAGGATCAACCGCGCCCGCGCCCACGGGTCCGAGCCGTCGACGAGTCGCACGTCTAGCTTTCCGTCGTCGAGCCGCTCCCGCCATGAGGGGGCGAACCCGCTGGGGTGGTACTCGCAGTTCCCGATGAAGGCGAGCCATACCCGCACGACACGGCCGTCGATCTCGACCTCGACGGGGCGGGAGTGTCGAAGCGTTCTGACGAGCGCGACCAGAACCGCCGGCCACTTTCCGATCTTGCCTTCGAGTTGCTCGCGGGCGTCGACGAGTTCGACGTAACTGCCGAAGCTGGCCGTATTGAGGAACGCCAGACCGTCGATGGTTGCGACGTCCAACGCGATCGCTTGACCGTCCTTCACCGCCGCGACCGCGTCATCTATGGAGGCGACCCCGAGGTCGCGGGCAAGGTGGTTCAGGGTGCCGCTCGGAACGACGACTAAAGGTTTGGATGCATCGACCGCGACCTGTGCGGCCGTATTGATCGATCCGTCACCGCCCGACACTCCGAGGGCTAGTGACTCTTCCGCGGCCTCGTCCAGCGTCTTGCGCAACTCGTCGCCCTCATCGATGTCGACCTCGATCACCTTCGCATCGGGCAGCGCCTCGCGCAGTTCGCGTGCGACGTCCGGCCCCCATCTGGAACCGGCCGCTAGGTTCACTGCGATGCTCAATCCCTTCCCCGTGGGGGACGGATCGGTCTGCGTGCGCGTCACGATCGTGCGGGCTTCCGGAGGTTCGTGCGGCGCGACGGGCCACAACGAACGGCCTGCAACAGCAAGACCGGCTCCGAGCATCGCCCCCGCAACGACATCGCCCGGGTAGTGGACCCCTGTGTAGACCCTCGATGCGGCGACGGCTCCCGCCAAGATGCCGAGTGGGATCGCGAGCTCGGGGACCTCCATCCCCGCCGCGGTAGCGAACGCTACGGCCGACGCGGAGTGCCCCGAAGGGAAGGAAGAAGACGTCGGGACTCGCGCGAGCCGTCTCGCTTCGGGAACCACATCTATGAGGGGGCGCGCTCGGCGCGTCAGAAGCTTGCCGGGGATATTCGCGATGGCGGACGTAGCTCCCACCGTCAGCAAACCTCGCAGCGCGGCGCGGCGATGAAAGCGTCCGCCGAAGAGCCACATGCCTCCGGCGATCGCCATCCACAGAACCGAATGATTCGCGGCACGGCTGAGCGGCGGGAGCGTGCGGTCGAAGATCGTCGAGTTGGAAGACGCGACGCTTCGAAAGAGTGCGAGGTCCTTCTCGTGGAGGCGGGACCGAAATCCGCGCTTCCCCTTCCTGAGTCTCTTCACTGCTTGTCCCTTTGCCTTCTCTTTAGGGCGCCGAGCGCCGTTCGGGCGATCTTTGGGGCCCGACTGCTCTTGGTGTTCCGCCGGACGGACATCCTCTCCTAGAGTTTTCTCCATGATCACCGTCACCGGACTCGATAAGTCCTTCGGACCTCGAGACCTCTTCACGAACGTGGACCTGCAGATCGGCGTGCGAGACCGCATCGCCGTGGTGGGCCCCAACGGCGCGGGCAAAACCACTTTGGTCGAGATCATCGCGGGCGAGCAGGAGTCCGACGGCGGCGACGTGCGGATCGCCAACGACGTCGTCATCGGGTACCTCCGTCAGGAAACAGACGCCCTTCGAGGCCGGACCCTCCTGGAGGAGGTCCTGTCGGCGGGCGAGGAGACGAACAAGGTGGGACACCGGATGGCGATCCTCGAGACAGAGATGGCCGAAGTCCCTCCGGGCCCCGACAGAGATGGGCTCTTGGCGGAGTACGGAAGGCTGCAAGACCATTTCTCAACCCTGGGGGGATACACGCTCGAGGCCGAGGCGAAGACGATCATGGCGGGCCTCGGCTTCAAGGAGACCGACTTCGACCGTCCGACCGATGCGCTCTCGGGCGGATGGCTGATGCGCGTGGCACTGGCGAAGCTCCTTCTGTCGTCGCCGGACCTACTGATCCTCGACGAGCCGACCAACCACCTCGACGTCGAGTCGGTCGATTGGCTCGAACGCTTCCTGTCGACGTACGAGGGAGCCGTTCTTCTCATCTCGCACGACCGCGACTTCATCAACGGGGTCGTGACGAAGGTGGTCGAGATAGACAACGCGAAGCTCTTCGCTTACACGGGGAACTACGAGGCTTTCGTGAGGCAGCGCGAAGCTCAAGCGCTTCAAGCAGCCGCGGCGATGAGGAACCAGGCGCGCCAGCGAGCCGCCACCGAGCAATTCATCGAACGTTTCCGCTACAAGGCGACGAAGGCGAAGCAGGTTCAGAGCCGTATCAAAGCCCTCGACCGGATGGAGAAGCTGGAGCCGTCCAAGAAGAGGGCGCGCAAGATGAACCTTGCGTTCCCGACACCTCCCCGAGCTGGTCGCGTCGTGGTCGAGTTGAAAGATGTGCGCTTCGGATACGGAGACAACGTCGTTTACGACGGACTGGATCTCGTGGTCGAGAGAGACCACAAGATCGCTCTCGTAGGACCCAACGGCGCAGGCAAGACGACCCTGCTCAAACTGATCGCCGGAGCCATCGAACCGCAGGGCGGCACCAGGACTCTTGGCCATAAGGCCGGGCTCGGGTACTTCGCACAGCATCAGATCGAAGCTCTTGAGCCTCGCAACACCGTTCTCCAAGAGTTGTCGAAGGCGGTTCCTCCCGCAGCGACCCTGCGGCCGCGCGATCTACTCGGCCGCTTCCTCTTCTCGGGAGACGACGTGGATAAGCGGGTCGCCGTGCTTTCGGGAGGAGAGCGCACGAGGCT
>JAXDJP010000289.1:0-3320 GCA_034665645.1 Actinomycetota bacterium
CGGTCGTAGGTTCAAAGACGTCGAGATCCGCCCCGGGACGAACGCCATGAAAGTCGTGCGGCGGCACGGCCGGCGTAAGGAACTTCAGGACCTTCTGGAAGGCGCGAAGGTCGAGAAGATCGATCGCCTTGGCAAGCGACTACTACTAGAGCTCGACACTAAGAACGTCTTCGTCATTGCCCTCAACGAGGCGGGTCAGCTCTTGAAGACGAGCGCGTCCGACACCGTCGAGCCACACACGCATCTGATCCTCGGCTTCACGATCGGCGGCCAACTGCGTTTTCTCGATCCCAAGAAGACCGGCGAGTTGTTCGTCCTTCCGACCGGTGACCTCGATATGGAGGAGGACCTCCACGCGTTCAAGATCGACCCGCTCGAGCACCAGTTCACGTGGCAGTACTTCTCGACGGTCCTGGATGGCATGGAGGCGCCTCTGAAAGATCTCTTGACCGACGAGAGCTTCATCGTCGGCTTGGGCGACATGTACTCGGACGAGATCCTCTGGGGAGCGGGCATGAGGTACGACCACATGTCCAACAAGCTCTCGTCCCAGGACGTGCGGCGGCTGTACCGAGCTCTGATGGAGATCCTCCAAGAGGCCGTCAAGGCCAGAGGCACGAGCACCGGCGAGTACCCGTTCCGCGACCTTCACGGCACCCCGGGAGCTTTCCAGATCGAGCTCAAGGTCTTCGAGCGCGAAGGCGAGGCCTGCCGCCGGTGCCGCTCGACCATCGTTAAAGAGAAGTACCGCGACGGCTTCACGTATCTGTGCGCCCAGTGTCAGTCATGACTCGGGCAGGATTTAGGCTTGTAACGGTGAGGCGCTCGGTATGGCCCGCCGCCCACACTTCATGGAGGAAGAAACTTGGAAGATAGAACGCGCGTCCACGTATTCGTTTCAGGGGACGTTCAGGGTGTGGGTTTCCCCGAGGCCATCGCCGCCAAGGCGGAGGAGCAAGGGGTGGTCGGCTGGGTGAAGAACACCACGGACGGGCGTATCGAGGCCGTCATCGAGGGACCGCGCGATGAGGTCTACAGGGTGGTCGGACTCTGCCGCGCCGGTCCCAACGGAGCCCGGGTCGCCGGGGTCCAGGTCGACCGAGAGCCCCCGAAGAACGAGAAATCCTTCAAGCTCAAGCGTAAATAACCGTCCCGGGGGCCTGCATCGAGCCTCCCGGATTGACGTCGTTCTTAGGTACCCGGCTGCTAGTTTGACGTGATGTTCGTCAAGAGCCTGCGTCTCGCGGGCTTCAAGTCCTTCGCCAATCCCACCGTGCTCGAATTCGAGGCCGGAGTGAACGTCATCGTGGGCCCGAACGGGTCGGGTAAGTCGAATATCGCCGACGCCTTGTCCTGGGTCCTCGGCTCACAAGCCCCCTCCAGCATGCGCGGGGCCTCGATGGAAGACGTCATCTTCGCCGGGTCGGCCGGCCGTTCGCGACTCGGGATGGCCGAGGTCGAGTTGACGCTCGACAACACGTCTCGCGTTCTCCCGCTCGATCTCTCAGAGGTGTCGATCAGTCGTTCAACCGATCGCGCCGGGGCCTCCGAATACCGGATCAACGGAGCTCCCTGCCGCCTGCTCGACATCGCCGAGCTCCTCTCGGACACGGGGATAGGTCGCAGCATCCACACCGTGGTCAGTCAGGGACAGCTCGACGCAGTGCTGCAAGCGAGGCCCGAGGAACGGCGCGCGTTCATCGAAGAGGCCGCGCAGATCGGCAAATACCGGCGCCGCAAAGATAGGTCGTTGCGCAAGATCGAGCGCGTCGACGACAACCTCACTCGCTTGAACGACGTCATCTCTGAGCTACGACGCGCTATCCGTCCTTTGAAACGACAGGCCTCGGCAGCTTCGATGTACACGGAGATGATGGCCGAGCACAAGGACCTAAGGCAGCGCCTCACTGGCGTCGAATTGCGACGACTTGCCGACATCGAGCATTCGAACGATCCCGCGGCCGATACTCACCACACCCAACTCCTCGACGAGGAGCTCGCGACTTTGCGAGCGCGCCTGCAGCACGCGCAGACGGATCAGGGAGAGCTCGCCAACCTCGCCGAGGGGTCGCGCGCAACGGCCCACCGCATGGCGCGCGCCGCGGACCGCCTCTCCGGGTTGGGTCAGCTCGCTGCCGAACGCGCCGAGAAGATCGCGGCGCGGCTGGCCGCGGAAACGGAAGAGGGCTATCGCGAGCGGATCAGACTTCTCGAAGAGGATCGAACGCGGTGGGGGGGCGAGGCCTCGGCCCTCGATGAAACCGCCACCGGCTTACGCACGCGAGCGGACGAAACACGCTCGGAGGCCGAGCGGGCGAGGCGCGTTCTCGACGAGTTCGAGCAGGTGTTGTCGCGCGCCCGTACAGACGAGACGAGCGCCGCCCAAGCTCTGGTTCGTGCTGAGGGAAGCGAAGCCGCCGGTCGCGCGACCTTGGGATCGGTCGAGGCGCGAGTGCACGCGGTCCTCGAACGCCGCGAGGTCACCGAACGAGCATTGACGGGCGACGCCGAGGCGATAACCAAGACCGAGCAAGAAGTTCGGACGATCGAATCAGAGCTCGACAGAGTCACCGAAGCGGCCGCGGCGGCCGAGACCGTCTTGGAAGAAAAGCGAGCCCGTGCCGATGGGCTGCGCGAGTCGGTCGGCGCATCGCATGCGAGTGCTTCGGCTGCCGCCGCGCGACTAGAGACCTTGGAGGAGGTGCGTGGCCTCTTCTCAGATCGCCCGGATGTCGTGGCGCGGTTGGAGCCTCTGGAGGCCCGTGCACGCGAGATGGCCGCCGCGACCACTGCCGGCGAGGACGAGGCCCGTCTCATCTTGAGTCGCGCCGAGGAAGCGGCCGAGGCGCAGTGGACCGAGGTGGCGCGCCTCGATGAGGAGCTAAGAAAGCTCGATGCGTTGATGTCCGGAACGGCCGAGCGCTTGGCAGGCACACGGCGGCGTCGCGAGAGCCGGGAGGTCGAGCTTGCCGCTCTCGACGACGAGTTGTCGCGCACCCGCGAGGCGCTCGCTTCCGCGGAACGCGCTGCCGCGGAAGAACGAGCCGCTCTTCCAGAGCGCCGGGCTTTGCTGGAACAAGCTCGCCGGGCGAGAGAGCACGCCGAACAACAGATCGCGGAATCCCGCGACACAGCACGGGCTCTCCAATCGAAGATGCAGGAAACCGAGATCGAGGCGCGGGGCGCCGAGCAAAAGGTTCTCGCCGCCAAGCTTCGGTTGGAGGAAGCCGAAGCGGGCATCGCCGACGCCGAGAAGGCCCTAGCGGGCCTCGCCGACCGCAGAGATGCGCTACAACGAGACCAAGAGCGCGCAGTTGCCC
>JAXDJP010000290.1:0-2977 GCA_034665645.1 Actinomycetota bacterium
AGCTCCTCGGGGGTGAGGAGAAGCTCTTCCTTCCTCGTTCCGGAGGCCTGGATGTCGATCGCCGGAAAGATCCTCTTCTCCGACATCTTGCGGTCGAGCTTCAGCTCCCAGTTACCGGTTCCTTTGAACTCCTCGAAGATGACCTCGTCCATGCGAGAGCCCGTCTCAACGAGAGCCGTAGCGAGGATCGTCAGCGAGCCGCCATCCTCGATGTTGCGAGCTGCACCGAAGAAACGCTTCGGCGGATAGAGAGCCGTGGAGTCGACACCACCGGAAAGGATGCGTCCCGACGCCGGGGTCGCGAGGTTGTACGCCCTCGAGAGTCGAGTGATCCCATCCAGAAGGATCAGGACGTCCTTGCCCATCTCGACGAGCCTCTTGGCGCGCTCCAAAGTCAGTTCGGTCACTTGGATGTGAGCGTCGGACGGACGATCGAAGGTCGAGTAAACGACCTCCCCGTCGACCGAACGCTGCATGTCGGTGACCTCTTCGGGACGCTCGTCCACCAGCAGCACGATCAGCACCGTCTCGGGATTGTTCGTCCTAACCGAGTTGGCGATCTCCTTCATGACGGTCGTCTTCCCGGCCTTCGGTGGGCTGACGATCATCCCGCGCTGTCCCTTACCGATCGGCGCGATGAGATCGATTATGCGCGGCGTGATGTCGCGAGGGTTCTCGGACTGCTCGAGTGTCAGGCGATCTTGGGGATACAGCGGAACGAGGTCCTGGAACCTCGGACGGCGCTGCGCGAGGTCGGGTTCCATCCCGTTGATGGAATGCACCTTCAAAAGAGCTTGGTACTTCTCACTCTCTTTCGGCGAGCGAACGGATCCCGTGATCTCGTCGCCCTTCCGCAGGTGGAAACGACGCGCTTGCGACACCGAGACGTAAACGTCCTTGTCGCCGGGGAGATATCCACTGGTCCTGAGGAACCCGTAGCCCTCGGGAAGGAGGTCGAGGATCCCGGTGCGAACTTCGGCGTTCGGATCTTCCTCGGCCTCGAGGTCCTCCCAGCGCTCTTCGCGCATGAAATGAGGGGCTCCTCCGCCGCCGCCGGTGCCACCGCGTCCGCGTCGCCTGCGACGACCGCGTCCATCTCGGCCCTGGTCGCGCGGCCCGCCACCATCGCGGGGTTCGGCCTTCTCGCGCGGACGGTTTCTCTGATCGCGGTTCTGGGGGGGCCGGCGGCGCTGCGCGTTGTCATCCGGTCGTCGGTCACCGTCGTTGACGGCGCTCTCGTCTCTTACGGATCCCTCTCGGTTCGAACCCGCCGGGGTGCCATTAGATCCGCCGGTCGGAGCGGGAGGCGCGGCCTCGCGTGGACGACCCGATCCTCCGGATGCGGATCCGTTATTTGCCGCGGGCTTTGTCTCGGACGTCGCGGAGCCCGACCCTTTCGAACGCGCAGATCCTGCGCTGCCGTTGCCGGCTCCGGCGATCGCATCGACGATCTGAGACTTCTTCAGTCCCGTCACCTTCACGTCGAGAGACTTTGCGATCTCCTTCAGTTCCGCGACGGCTTTCGACTCTAGGGTCGAACGGTCCATCTTCTATGCCTCCTGCTGCATCGAGGGAAGCAGCTCGCCTAGATGAGGCTTCGCTTTTTCCCAGTCATCCAAAAAGTTCGTGAATCCCTTGTCCGTCAGCGGATGCTTCACGAGCATCTCGAAGACCTTGAAGGGCATCGTTGCGATGTCGGCCCCCATCCGCCCTGCTTCGAGAACGTGAAGGGGGTGGCGGAGACTTGCCGCCAGCACCTGGGTCTCATAGTTCTGAGCGGCGTAAATCTCGCAGATATCCGATAGGAGTCTCAGACCATCGGTCGCGACATCATCAAGCCTACCCAAAAAGGGCGAGATGATGTGCGCTCCGGCCTCGGCCGCCAATATCGCCTGCGTCGCCGAGAAGCACAACGTCATGTTGACCTTGATGCCCTCGTCCGACAGCTTGCGCGTTGCCGATAACCCATTCGGCGTCATCGCTATCTTCACGATCGCGTTATCTGCGATCTGAACGATCTCGCGACCTTGGCCGACCAGCGAGTCCGGGTCGTCCCCGATCGTTTCGACGGACACTTCTCCGTCGACGATCGAACAGATCTCCTTCACGAGCGGGAGGAAACCCGAGGTTTCCTTGCCGATCAAGGTGGGGTTCGTCGTGATCCCACGTAAGACCCCCCACCTGTTCGCCTCCCGGATCTCGTCCAGGTTGGCGCTGTCAAGAAATAGCTTCATGCGTCTTGGTCCCTTCTCGTTGCTGTTTGTCGATTACCTCAACCGCGCGCTCCAGGAGCGTGTCGTCCTCTCGCGCTACGGGAACTCCCCTCCCTGCTACTTCCAAGGCCTTGCGGATCACGTGATCGATGATCTGGGAGAGCGTTTCGTCGAGGTCGTAGTGCTCGATCGTTGGAACTCCTCGCATCAGCGCGGAGGAGATCATGTATTTCTGGATCCTTCGGATCTTCTTGAAGTTCGCGACGTAACGATCGCCGGGTCGCAAACGCGATTCGCGACTTCGCGCGTAGAAGTGGCTGAGGTGCAATTCCTCGTCTTCGATGGTCACGAGCAATGGAACGATCACCGCTTGATCGTGTTCCGCGTTCGAAAGGAATCCGGGAACGAGGTGGGCGCCTTCCAAGATGATGTCGGTTCCCTCTGCGATCGCGCGATCCAACAGCGCTTGCGCACCGACCGCCACCGCGGCGGCCTGCTCGCGGAAACCGATGATCAGTCTGTCGCCCGAGTGCGGGATGGGTTGTCTTACGGCCTTGTCCGCCTCGAACGATGAGGAGTAGAGAGTTGGGAACATCTCGGCCGTGAAGGCGCTGCGGAGAACCTCTCTCACTGCGTCGGTCGACACGACTCTCGTGATGCCGAGACGGCCGGCGAGCTGCGTCGCGATGGTGGACTTACCAACCCCCGTGGCCCCTCCGAGGAGAACGATCAGCGGGATATCGAGCTCCGCAACGGATTGCCAC
>JAXDJP010000291.1:0-2769 GCA_034665645.1 Actinomycetota bacterium
CTGCAGCCAGCCGTTGTCGGCCATGAAGATGACGTAGGTGTTGTCGAGTTCGCCGGAATCGCGAAGCGTCTTGAGGATCTTGGCGATGCCCTCATCCACCGCTTGCAGAGACTCGATTCGCCGCTCATACCAAACATCGATCGTGCGTTTCTGCGCATCCGTCATCCGGTCGCTGTCCTGCACGAACGCCGGCTTATCGGACACGTCCTTCTCGTTGTAGGAAGGCGTGCGCGGTGCCTTCAATCCCTTGAACATCCCGATGTGCCGGGGCGCTGGGACGGGAGGGTTGCCGATGAGGTTCTCGGTGCTGTTCCTGCCCTCGATGTCACCGGGGTTCTCTTCTCCCGTCGAGCCGGGGCGGAACTCCCAATGAGGTGCGAGATATGCGACGTCGAGGAAGAACGGCTTCTCGCCGCCCGAACGGTCCTTGATGAAGTTCTTAGCGATCCCAGTCAGGACGTCCGTCTGGTACTCCTCCGGCGATGATCCGTGCTTGACGTTCACTCCGTTCTCGTTGAGGACGTAGTTGTAAAACTCATACGTCGTCGGATCGACCGCACCGTGCCACTCGGTCCATCCCGGTGGAACGCCTTGCGTCTCGGGATGCTGGCTCCCGTCGTAACCGTTCGGATACTTACCGAGGTGATCGGTCGCATAGCCGGCGTTGCTGAGCCACACCGGCAACGTGTCGGTCCAGTCGAGGTTCCCGTAACCACCTTCCGGAGGAGTGTTGCCGCGCACGTGGTTGTTATGGCCGACCTGGCCGCTCAGGTAGCCGGAGCGCGACGGACAGCACAGCGGGAACACGACGTGGTGATTCGTAAATGTCGTGCCCTTTTCGGTAAGGAGCCGCTTCACGCGCGGCATGTATCTCAGCGACGCAACATCTTGATCGTCGGTCATGATCGTGATGATGTTCGGCCGCTCGGGCTGTGCAGCTACCGGAGCCACGCGCTGGGCTTTCGAGATCGGTACCGCAAGCACCGTGGACGCCGCAGCTAGGGCGAGCGCGGTCAAGACGTTCCTCTTCAAGGGGTCTCCTTCGATCGGACTGCCGGACGTGGTCTCCGGCAAGCCCGGTCGACCGGAACGCGGTGGCGAGTGGTGGTGTGCCGGCCCAGGCCTGAGGCCGGGCTACCGCTTGGTTAGGCGGCACTCTATTAGGAGTGCTATAGGAGTGTCAACTACCCCCTCAGTCCGTCTCCGGCGCGTCGTCGATCACCGAGGCGAGCCACGCCTTTCCTTCGATGGCGGTGGCGGAGGAAGTCGCCTTGACGACCAGCTTCCCGTCGGCGTTGACGATCTGGCCCTCGGCCAGCATCAGGTTCCGCCCGCGATGGACGACCGTCGCGCTCGCTTCGATCGGACGCCCGTCCGGCAGGACGGGCCGCAGGAAGTTCACCTTCAGATCGAGCGGCGCGCACGTGAAGCCGCTCTCGAGAACGGTGCTGATCGCGCCCGTGAGAACTGAGTCGACGAGGTAGGCGAGGAACCCTCCATAGATCGTTCCGGCAGGGCTCGAGAACCAGGGACTCGACGGCGCCGTTGTTTCGAAGTAACCCTCTTTCGCATTCATCTCCGTGAAGCCGAAGAACTCTGCGAACGGAGGGATGTCGAGCTCCCCGCGGTTCATCGCGTCGCAGATGTCCAAGAAAGAGTGCCCGGACCACGTGTCCGGCGGGAGGGGCGCGGTGCTGGGAGCTCGTTCGTGAGGATCCGGTCCTTCGTAGGTCGGTGGATCGGTCGACGTTGGCAGGGCGCCCTCGGAATGCGGGAGCTGCCGGATGAAACAACGCGATGTGGCGTGAGCGACCGCCTCGCCGTGGCCATCTTCGATGATCGCTTCGGAAAGCCCCACGCGACGACCGACTTCGATGGGACGCGCTCTGCTGACGAGCTGACGGCTGCGCACCGACACCGGTCGCAGATAGTTCAGCGTGAGGTCGGATGTAATTGCGATCTGCCCCGGCCCCAGCGGGCTGAGGACCGCGCTGCCGAGCGGCGCGTCGGAAACGAGTGCCGCCGTTCCGGCAAGGAACACGCCTGCGCCGGATTGCAGCCTCGGACTCGCCGGCATCGAGAAAACACTCGATGCGACGCCCGAAGAGATCGGCGTCAGCCCGAACAGGTGGTGGATCGGGGGGCGCGGCATGGCGCCCTTAACGGCTGCTCGCATCCGGTCGACGCCGGAGAGACCGAGGAATTCGATAGCGGGATAACCGCCCCTGACCGGTTCCTCCTCGAGCCACGACATCTCGTCACGCTATTACTTCGGAGCCGAGCGCGGCCTCACTGCGTCTGTGAGACTCGAATAATGCTTTTCATAAGTCGGGCAGAGGTAGAGCAACTTCTCGACCTCGACGCGCTGATGGACGCACTGGAAACCGCATTCATCGAGTTAAGCGAGGGCCGGGCGTCGGTTCCGCCTCGCGTTGCGGCCTTCCCGCACGGCGGTCTCCTCGGAGCGATGCCGGGTTATGTCTCGGGGACGCTCGCGGCGAAACTCGTCAGCGTCTTCCCCAAGAATGTGGACCACGGAAGGCCGAGTCACCAAGCGCTGATCGCTCTCTTCGACGCGACCAACGGAACGCCGCTGGCGATCATGGACGGCACCGAGATCACCGCAACGCGTACCGCATGCGCGTCGGCGGTCGCGACCCGCGCCCTCGCGCGGAAAGACGTCGAGATCCTTGCCGTGATCGGGGCAGGGGTGCAAGGACGCGCTCACCTTGAAGCGGTCCCCCGCGTGCGACGTTTCACAGAGGTCCG
>JAXDJP010000292.1:0-2993 GCA_034665645.1 Actinomycetota bacterium
AAGGGTCGACGTCGCGGAGTCGTAGTAGTACCCAGAGTCCTGTCTGTTATCGAGAGCCGTGGGACCGGAGACCGTCGCTAGATCCTGTCCCCAGCGAGTCACTCTTGCCCCCGCCGGTGCCGGCACGGTTAGCGTCACCCACCGGCCGCGTCCACGCCACAGTACGTAGTTGCTGGAGCTCGGCGTGCCTCCATTGAACGTCACGCCGTAGGCGCGATTCGGAATGATCGATGTCACCGCATCTTCGGAGTCATCGCAGCAGCCGTTGAGGATCTGCTGGACGCCGTCGGATCGCGAGAGGGTCACTGGTTTGATCGCGGCCGTGTCGTTGCCGGCGACGATCAGCGTCGCGTAGTCAGACGTGCACAGGTTCGCGTTCCAGCCCGCGTTGAACGAGCAGTCGGGCTGCAGCAAGAAGGGATTGTTCGCGACAACGGTTGACCCCGCGCTCCCGCTCACGGATCCGTCCTTGTCGATGAAGACCTTCGAGAGGTCTCCGTCCATCCCTGATTCCGGATCGGGCATGTACACGTGCTTAGCGTTGTCGAACGAGATGGCTTCGGCGAAGTTCTTCGGGTCGATGCTGAAGGCATCCGGTGCGAGATAGCCGAGCGCGCCGGAGGCTCTGACCGGGTTGTCTTGGAACTCCGCGAAAGTCGTGTTGCGCACTCCCACTCGCCCGTCGTAGAACTCGAAACCCATGATCGGAGCGTCGGGTTCCCAGAAGAACGGCAGCTCGCGTCCTCCGAATCCGGTGTCCTCCCACGGCTCGGGCGTTCCTTTGTTCGCGGTCTCGCCGACGACCAGCGAATCCTCGAGGAAGCTCTCGGACGAAGCGAAGGTCGCGCCGGACCGGTTGTCCGCAAGCACGGCTCCCGTGACGACGTGGTTCTCTCCTCGCAGCCAGATGCCGCGGTCCCTGTTCTTGTACGCGGTGAAGTTCTCGAAGTGAGCGACCACAGGATCCGAATCCCGATCCGACGGGTCGACCACCGGCGTGTAGTTCGTGGAATCCGTGTTGCCGTCCGCGTTCGGGCCGTCATCGACGTTCAAGCCGCGGTCCCCGTTGGAGTGCGCCGTGTTGCCTTTGAATTCGCCGAGTGGTGTTCGCCGAGGCCACACCGTTCCGTTCTCGGACAGCCCGGTGGGGTGCTGCGGGAGGGCGTACCAGAAACCGAAGCCCTCAGATCCTGCCGCGACGTTGTTCCGAACGATGTTGTCGGGGTTCGTGATCCAGAACGTTGCGGGCCGCTCGTCTGTCGGCAGTAACCCGTTTTCGGTCGCCCTCGTCCCGAGGCCGAGGTTCCCGATGAACTTGTTTCCCGTCTCGGCCCCATCCTCGAGGAAGAAGCCATGGCCCACGTGGTCGTAACAAACGTTCCCTTTCACGAGGAGTCCGTCCGTCCCATGGACGACGACGCAGCGGTTGAAGCTGTGATCGATCGACGACTGTTTCAAGTAGGACCCGGTCGCCGAGCCATCCATGTGGAAGTGGACGGGATAGCGCCGCAGCCTGTTGCGCTGGCCCATGTCACGGAACTCGACTCCCTCGATGCGTGCGCGGCTGCCCTCCATAACGACCACCTGGCCACCGAAGCCGCGCGACACCGTGTCGATGTCCCCACTCACGACGATGTTGCGGCTCAAGAGGCCGACCTCGGCCCGTTCGTCCACGGTTCGTCCAGCGAACGTTTGCAGCGCCCCCCAGTGCTGATAGTTGAGAGGCGTGTCTAGTTCCAAAGAGGTTCCGTCAACGTCCGTGATGGTGCGCTCTTCGTCGTGGTCGCTCCAGTAGTCGCTCGATGCGAGAACGATCCGGTCACCCACGCGCCAGCCCCGACCAGTCGCAAGCTCGATCTTGCGCGTGCCCGCAGCGGCGGTCTGGGCTAGATGCGTCCATCCCTTGGTCGAGCGGCCGTGAAGGTCGAGTGTTCCACCCATCACCCCGAGGACCTTCGTGCCCATCTCCATGACGTCCGCGCTCGTGTCGTCATCCGTCAGCGTTATCTCGGCGCGGTGTACGAACGGATCCTTCTCCGTTCCGACCTTCAACGCGCCGTGAACGACGATCCACTTCGCAGTGAGGTCGAGCCTCTTGTCGCGGAACGAAAGCGAGCCGTCGATCTCCAAACCGCCGAGCGGGGGAGGCGACACGTCGAGGACGATCCGAGATCCTGCCGGCACGACGACATCCGCACCCTCTTGGGGGAGGTGCCCATGCCAGGTAGCGGGATCCGACCATTTCTGCGAAACGCTCGCGACTCGAGCCCGAACGGCGTCACGGGGACGAGATCCGGCGCTCGCAGGAGCAACGTGAAGCATCGACAAGAGCACCACGAGGGTGGTGGTCGTCGGCATGCGCCGACCGATTCGCAAAACTGGCTCCTTCGTCGGGCGCGTGCGTGCGGTGGTGGTCTAGGGGTTCAATCGGCGCGAACTGGGATTTTCTGAAGCCCCTAGGACAGGGGTAGTACTACAGGGATAGAGTCATGCTCGTGCTCCCGCGACGAAGGTCCTTCTTCATGGCCTTGACCGTGGCTTCTCTGGGAGCCGCTTGCGGTGGAGGCTCCCAGGACCCTGCTGCTCCAGCAGCCCGGCAAAGCCCCGCCTCGCTCATCGATTCTTCGTCAGACACCGGATTGAAAGGTCGTCCGGTTGGCGTTGCGGTGGGCGGGGGATCGACCTGGGTCGCGACCTTCGATAGAGGCGGAGTTCTGTCGCGGCTCGACCCTGAGACGGGAAAGGTCTCGCAACGCATCCCTGCGGACGAGGGCGCTCTGGGGGTCGCGTACGGCGCTGGCAGTGTGTGGGTGACTAACAATCTCGCCGGAACCGTGTCGCGGGTCGACCCGAAGCGCGGCAAGATCATCGCCACGATCCGCGTGGGAGAGCATCCCGAGGGCATCGCATTCGCCGACGACACCCTTTGGATCACGAACGATCGCGACGGCACGGTGATGAGCGTCGACCCCTCGACCAACAAAGCCGGCAAA
>JAXDJP010000293.1:0-3577 GCA_034665645.1 Actinomycetota bacterium
TGTCAGATGCAGAACGCCGCGGGCGTCGATCCGATTCTTCAATTGCCCCATGACGCGTTGCTTCTGCCGGGGTGACAGGGCAACCGTCTCCGCAACGTTCCACGACAGTTCCGCGCGGGTCGACGTCTTGTTGGCGTGCTGACCGCCCGGCCCCCCCGAGGGCGAGAACGTCAACTCGATCTCTGAATCTGGGATCGCCACCGAACGAGACACCTGGAGGGCTCCCACGTTAGGCATCCAGTTGAGCGGCGAGATCTGCAGCGCTCGTAACCGGGAGCCGGCAGGTTCCGTTCGTGCACACGTAGGCAGTAGCGGTGCCGTTCGACGCTCGACCTTGAAGCAACGGGATCTCGCGTTCCGCATCGGCGTCTACGGTCCCGGCGATGATCGATACGGCGCCGGGCAGGAAACGCTTGTGAACCTCGGCCTCCATCGCGCTGCGCTCCGACGAGTCCGGGCCGACTATGACGATCTCGCGCGATTCGCTCACATAGAGATCGATCGCCCCGAGTAGGTGGCCGAAGCCCAATGGGGAACGCGACGCGGCGGGATGCAGGATGCGAAGGATCTCCTCCGCATGACCGAGATAGCGATCGTTCCCCGTGAACAGGGCCAGGCGCTGCAACTCCATCGCCATGACGGAGTTGGCGGCGGGTACCGCGTTGTCGACGAGGTCCTTCGACCGGGCTACGAGCCTCGGAGCATCACTACCCGAGGTGAAGAATCCTCCCCCGTCACGATCGTGGAACAACTCGATCGCCTGATCCGCGAGGGTTCTCGCTTCTACGAGCCAAGACCGGTCGCCTGTCGCTTCGAAGAGCTTCAGCAACGCCTCGATCGCGAAGGCGTAATCCTCGGCGAATCCCAGATGTTTGACGACGCCGGCGCGATACGAGCGCATGAGGCGACCGTCTACGCGAAGGGTCGACAGGACGAACCTCATCGCGCGCTCCGCCGCCTCGACCCACTCCGACTTGTCGAGTGCAAGGCCTGCCTCCGCCAGAGCCGAAGCCGCAAGTCCATTCCACGCGGTCAGCACTTTTGAATCGGTTGCGGGGCGCACCCGCAGCGCGCGACGTTGCAACATCGCTGCGCGGGCTCGTTCGAGAGCGTCGCCGTCGCTCGGGTCCTCGGCATGAACCAAGATGTTGGCTCCCTCGAAATTCCCTTGGTCCGTAATCCCCCATGCATCGATCGCGGCGTCGGCATCTGCTCCCGCTACCTCGCGCACTTCGTCAAGAGACCAGACGTAAAACTTTCCCTCGACCCCCTCAGAATCCGCGTCGAGCGTCGACCAGAACCCGCCCGAATCGTCGACCATCTCGGCGAGGAGCCAGGCTCCAGTTGCGAGCGCTACTCGTTCGTGCAACTCGGAACCGGTGAGTTGATATGACCGTGCGTACGTTCGTAGAAGTTGCGCGTTGTCGTACAGCATCTTTTCGAAGTGCGGTACGACCCATTCGCGATCGACGGAGTAGCGGTGGAACCCTCCGCGCAGTTGATCGAAGATCCCACCTCGTGCCATCGCGTCGAGCGTTCCACTTGCGATGTCGAGCGCGCCGTCCCAACCTTTCGCGCCGAGACGCAGCAAAAGATCGACAGTCATCGGTTGCGGGAATTTCGGTGCCCCTCCGAAACCGCCGAACAGCGGATCGGCAGCGCTCCGTAGTCCCTCGAGCGCGACCTTGAGGACGTCTTCGGTGACGGAGTCCTCGGAAGGCTTCACTTGCGACAGCGCGCCCAGCTGCCCGGTTAGCACGCGGCCTTGCTTCTCGATGAGGTCTCTCTGGTTGGACCATCCCTCGGCAACTCCTTGAAGGAGCGTGCGAAACGAGGGAAGACCGTGCCGATCGACCGGCGGGAAGTAAGTACCTCCATAGAAGGGATGGCCCTCTGGAGTTAGGAACATCGTCATCGGCCAGCCACCTTGACCCGTCATCGCCTGAACGGCTTCCATGTAGACCGCGTCGATGTCGGGTCGTTCCTCGCGGTCGACCTTGATACACACGAAGTTCTCGTTCATGAGGTGAGCGATGGTCTCGTCCTCGAAGGACTCGCGCTCCATGACATGGCACCAATGGCACGCGGCGTATCCGATCGACAGGAGGATCGGTTTGTCGCGCCGAAGTGCCTCGTCCAAGGCATCGTCGCCCCACGGCCACCAATCGACGGGGTTGTCTTTATGTTGGAGTAGGTACGGACTCGTCTCCTGAGCCAAGCGGTTAGTCACCGGCGATGGTGCTCCTTTAATGTGGGGGCCTATGGCAGGCCTCGCCTATCTCCTCTTACCCGTCTCGGGACTGATCGCGTACTTCAACGGGACGTCGGGCCGTATCAGATTTCACGGGCTGCAAGCGATCCTCATCGGATGCCTGTGGCCACTGTCTCTGATCCTTTGCTCCAAGGTAACGCCCGGAGCAACGCAAGTCGCGTTCGTTGTGGGCGCGCTCGTGTGGCTGGCTCTTATGGTTCCCGCTTTCTTCGGCGCCGATCCGCGGTTGCCCGGTCTCGGAAAAATGCTGCAGAACGCGGCGAAGGAGGACCCTTCCTCTGAGGTCGAGATCTAGAACCTAGGCCCGCGCCGCGAAACACATGCGACACGACGCCGCCGTCGAGCCGTTGACCGCCCCGCACGAAGGGCATTTCCAGAAAGAACCGCTGGTCCACTCCTGGGTCTTGGGCGGAGTCTCGGGAGGAGGTTCGGTAGAAGAGGTCGTCGTGGGGGTGGCCGCAGATGACTCCTCACTCGCCGCCGCCGGCTCTTGCGCGGTCGCCTGGGAGGGACTTTCGTACGGCGCCGGCGCGGCGGTTTCGACCGGCGGTTCCTCTGCCTCGGTGTCCACGTCCGACTGTGCTTCGGTCGAGTACCGCCTCGAGGGCTCGGCCTCGCTGAGACTCGCCAGCTCGGCCGTTATCGCACCGGCTTGTGCCGACGTGGGGTTCGTGGCGAGCGCTTGCACCGTCGGGGAAGGGGCCGGTTGCCATTGGCCCGAGCGCTCGTCGTAAACCAGCAACTCACCGCCGCGCTTGAACCACCAGCGACCGTCTCGCTCGAAAGGCTGTTCCTCGGGCTCGTCCTCGATCGCGCGTTGCATTACGCCCGCCTCGACCGCCGGTTCCACAGCCGCGGTCTCCGGTTCGGACGACGAAGCCATCGGAGTCGGCGATTCCTCGGCGGGTTGCGCGACAACGCCCGAGTCATCGATGACGGCTCCAGCACCGGGCACCGAACTCCCCTCGTCATACGTCCACTCCGATCCGGAGCTCGGAACCTCTTCCGCGTATGCCGCCGCCGGATAGTCGGTCTCCGGGGGGTCGTAGGAGCCGCCCGCGATCGCGACCGACGGCGTTGCAGCGGCTCCAAGCGCGAACTCAGCGCCCACCCCGGAGGCCGCGGGATCCACGTCGCCTGCGAGTTCCGGTCCCTCCTCTTCACGCACCGGTGGTTGCAGCCCCAGCGCCGAGGCGATCTTCGTCAACTGTCCGTAGATCACGTAAAGGACTCCGGCAACGGCGAGTAGGAGCACGACCGTGAGGATCTGCAGGGCTGTATTCACTGGAAACAACTATATGACTC
>JAXDJP010000294.1:0-4637 GCA_034665645.1 Actinomycetota bacterium
GAGTCGTCTGCGCGAGACGCTGCCCCACATGCGCTGGTTCGGCGACAAGACGCGCACGATCGCCGACATCGTCGTCCTCGACGAGGCGCGCCTCGAAGATGGCGACGACGCCCTCACGTTGACGATCGCGGAGATCTCATTCGAAGACGGGTCCACGACGCTGTACAACCTCCCCCTGTTGGTATCCGAGAACGGAGATGCCCGAGAGGCGACGGTCGAGCCGCATCGATTGAAGCCGATCGGCGAGCTCATGGCGCGTGGAGCGACGATCCAGGCCGCCCATGGAACGTTCCATTTCGGAGGTGCCGGACTGAACCCGATGTCGCCTCCGGGTGACGCGATCAGGGTGATCGACGCCGAACAGAGCAATACCTCGATCGTCCTCGACGAAAGATTCATCGTGAAGCTGCTTCGAAGGATCGATCGGGGACCGAACCCCGACCTCGAGTTGTCGCGAGTCCTGACAGACGAAGGCTTCGATCACATCCCGCCCCAGGTAGGCGAGATCTACTACGAACCCACCGATGGGGACGTCGCGCACGGCATCGACCTCGCGATCGCGCAGCAATTCCTCTCCGAAGGCCGCGAGGGGTGGGAGGCCACCCTTGATCACCTCCGGCGATTGTTCGACGAGATCCACCCGTCCGATGTACCGGAAGACATGCGCGTGTTGATCGACGAAAGGTCTGTCGACCTCTTGCGCGCGATCGAAGATCTCGGCGAAGTGACGGGCTCGCTGCACGTTGCCCTCTCGCGCGAGGACTTCGACCCCGACCTGCGGGCCGAGCCGATCGAAGAGATGGATCTGAAGGAGTGGGCAGAACGAACCCGTGCTTTCTTGAAGGAGCTGACTCCCCACGCGCCGCAACTCGGGGACCTCCAGGAAGCGATCGAGGCACGCATCAACTCCCTGACGTCGTTGCTCGAGCCCGGGATGAAGGCGCGCGTCCACGGCGATTACCACCTCGGACAGGTACTCCACACGCCCCGCGGGTGGATGATCCTCGACTTCGAGGGTGAACCCGCGAGGACCCTCGAGGAGAGGCGGGCCAAGCAGGCACCTCTCAAAGACGTCGCAGGCATGCTCCGTTCGTTCAGCTATGCGGTCTATGCGGTGATGTTCGAGCGAGCTACTCCGGATTCTGAAGAGTGGAACGAGATCAAGCCATGGGCGCGTTGTTGGGAGCAACTCGCCCGGGAAAGATTCCTCGGCGCGTACATGACGAGATCCCACGAGGGGACCTTCTTGCCACCCGACGTTGGAGAACTCGCCCTGTTGCTCGACTTCTTCGAGATCGACAAGGCCCTGTACGAACTGAGTTACGAGCGCAGCAACCGACCCGACTGGACACGCATCCCTCTCGAGGGGCTCCAGCACGTGATCGAAAGAGGTGTAACCGGATGAGCATCCGCTCTAAGCAAGAAGCCCCGCGACGCGAGGAAAAGTCGCTGCTCGGAGACATCGACCTCCACCTGGTCGGAGAGGGCAGCCACCGGCGGCTCTACGAGAAGCTCGGGGCACACGTCGCGACGATCGATGGCACCACCGGCGTCAACTTCGCGGTGTGGGCACCGAACGCGCGCGACGTCAGGGTTGTCGGGGACTTCAACGAGTGGGACGGGCACGATCACGGGATGCGGCGGCGTGGCTCGTCGGGCATCTGGGAGTTATTCGTTCCCGAGATCGGTCACGGTGCTCTTTACAAGTTCGTGGTCGTGGGCCAGGACGGCCATTCGGTACTCAAGACCGACCCTTACGCGTTCGCGACCGAGGTTCCCGGCGAGGGCGGACAGAACGCCTGCATCGTCTTCGACAGCAAGCACTCGTGGAACGACGATGAGTGGGTGGCCCAGCGCGCGAAGGGGAACCCGTACGAGTGCCCGATGTCGATCTACGAGGTTCACCTCGGGTCGTGGCGGCGCTCGCCGGACGGTGAGCCCCTCGACTACCGCGAACTCGGCGTACAGCTTGCCGACTACTGCTCCGAGATGGGGTTCACCCACGTTGAGCTATTGCCCGTCGCGGAGCACCCCTTCGGAGGGTCGTGGGGTTACCAGGTAAGCAACTACTTCGCCCCAACCGCCCGATTCGGCTCCCCGGATGACTTCCGGCACTTCGTGGACACGCTTCACGCCGCCGATGTGGGAGTCATCGTCGATTGGGTTCCTGCTCATTTCCCACGCGACGAGTGGGCGCTCGCGCGCTTCGATGGGACGGCTCTCTATGAGCATCTGGACCCTCGAAAGGGCGAGCACCCCGACTGGGGAACGCTCGTCTTCAACTACGGACGCAACGAGGTTCGTAACTTCCTCATCTCGAACGCGATCTTCTGGATAGACCAGTTCCACATCGACGGCCTACGGGTCGACGCGGTCGCATCGATGCTCTATCTGGACTACAGCCGTAAAGCAGGCGAATGGGTCCCGAACGAACACGGGGGCCGCGAGAACCTAGAGGCCGTCTCCTTCGTCAAAGAGCTGAATACGGTAGTCCCGGGCGAGTATCCCGGCACGCTCATGGTCGCCGAGGAATCCACCGCGTGGCCCGGCGTCAGTCGGCCGGTGCACCTAGACGGATTGGGCTTCGGCTTCAAATGGAACATGGGGTGGATGCACGACACCCTGTCTTACTTCTCCAAGGAGCCGATCTACCGGCGCTTCCATCACAACAACCTCACGTTCAGCTTGATGTACGCATGGAGCGAGAACTTCGTGTTGCCCCTATCGCACGACGAAGTCGTGCACGGGAAGGGCTCACTCGCCGGAAAGATGCCCGGCGACGAATGGCAGAAGCTTGCGAACCTCCGCTGCCTGTTCGCCTACATGTGGGCCCACCCGGGGAAGCAACTTCTCTTCATGGGCGGCGAGTTCGGGCAGTACCGCGAGTGGGATCACGATCGCAGCCTCGACTGGCACCTTCTCGATGACTCGGGGCACTTCGGGGTCCAAAGGCTCGTGGGCGACCTCAACAAGATCTACAAAGGTATCCCCGCGCTTTGGGAGCAGGACTTCAACCCCGAGGGGTTCCGCTGGATCGACGCGAACGACGCCGACAACAACGTCATCTCGTTCTACCGCCTGGGAACCTCCGACGACCGCGCTCTGGTGTGCGTCGCGAACCTCTCCCCCATCCCGCGCTACGGGTTCAGGCTGGGCCTCCCGAACGACGCTACGTACGAGGAGATTCTGAATACCGACGCCGACACGTACGCGGGCACTAACGTCGGGAACATGGGACAGGTGAAAGCTGAACCGGTGCCCTGGCACGGGTTGGATCAGTCGGCGATGGTGACGTTGCCTCCACTGGGCGTTCTGTGGCTGTACGGATAGCGGTCCACGCTCACTTCTATCAGCCACCGCGCGAGAACCCCTGGACCGGCTCTATAGACGAGCAGCCCGACGCGGCCCCATTCCACGATTGGAACGAGCGGATCCACGCGGAGAGCTATGGGCCAAACGCGTTCGCGACCATCCCGACCGTCGACGGCGAAGCAACCGTCAACAATTTCGAACGGATGTCGTTCGATGTCGGGCCGACCCTCATGGCATGGCTCCAGACCGAACATCCCGATACCTACCGGCGTATCGTCGAAGCGGATCGGGCGAGCGTCGAGAGATCCGGTCACGGGAACGCCATGGCTCAGGCGTTCCATCACACGATCCTTCCTCTGGCGACGACCCGCGACATCCGCACGCAACTCCGCTGGGGCCTTGCCGACTTCAGGCACCGGTTCGGGCGCGAGGCAGAGGGATTGTGGCTCCCCGAGACCGCTGCCAACGACGCGGTGCTTGCGATGTTGATTGAGGAAGGCGTTCGCTTCACGATCCTCGCACCGCGGCAAGCCGGAGCGTGGCGCGAGGCTGAAGGACCGTGGCATGACGTCACCGACGAACCGATCGACGTTCAGGTTCCATACCTGTACGAGCATCCGAACGAACCCGGTCGCACGCTGGCCGTTTTCTTCTACGAAGGAGACCTCGCCCAAGAGATCGCGTTCTCACAACTCGGGGCGTCCGCCGAACGCTTCATCGACGCGTTCGAACAGCGGAAGAAGGATGCCGAAGGCCTCGTCATGGTCGCGACAGACGGCGAAACGTACGGGCACCATCAGAAGTTCACGGACCTGGGCCTTGCATACGCGCTTTTCGTCGAGGCGGAAGAACGTGGTGTCGAGGTCACGAACCCGGCCACCTATCTGGCCGCGCACCCACCGACGCGCAACGTGAAGCTCGTCGCCGGGGCCGGTTCCTCGTGGTCGTGCGTACACGGAGTGGGCAGGTGGATGACAGACTGCGGTTGCTCCACATACGGGCCCGAGGGCTGGAACCAGTCATGGCGCGGCCCCCTCCGCGCAGGGCTAGAGGTGGTCAGGTGGGCCGCAGACGAGACGTTCGAGCGATTGGGCTCGCCGATCTTCGTCGACCCCTGGGGGGCACGCGATCGCTACGTCGACGTCGTCATCGGTGCGACGTCACTCGAGTCGTTCCTCGAAAGTGAAACGGCCGGATTAAGCGACGACGCTGCGCTCGGCCGCGCGCACGTGCTGTTGGAGATGCAGCGCAACGCGATGTCGATGTTCACCAGTTGCGGATGGTTCTTCTACGACGTGTCGCGCATCGAGACCGTCCAGATACTT
>JAXDJP010000295.1:0-3680 GCA_034665645.1 Actinomycetota bacterium
GACCACGTCCGTCACCATGTTGCGCAGGAAACAGTTGCGACGGTAGGGATGACCGATGCACTTCGGTGATCCTGTGGGAAGCCTCACGTTCTTGAAACTCTTGGCTCCGTTCGTGGACCGATACAGACCGAAGCCGGTGGCCGCGTAGATCTTCTTTGGGTTAGATGGATCGACGGCGACCTTGAAGCCGAGGGCACCACCGGGTACTCCCTTCGCCCTCTTCCACGAGCGTCCACCGTTCGTCGTGCGATAGACCCCGAGACCACTGAGGGAACTGCCGCCGAAAGCGTTGTCGCCGGTCGCCGCGATCACGGTGCCGCCGTTAACGGGCGAATACCCGACGGAACCGACGATCTGCGTCGGCAGCTTGTTACCTACCGAAGTCCACGATGTCCCGAAGTTCTTGGACCGCCACACACCTCCGTTGGCAACCGCGGCGAACACGACGTTCGTTTTGGGATTGATCGCGAAGTCGGAGATCCGTCCGCCCAGTTCGCGAAGGCCGAGTCCACTCGTTTCTCCGTAGCCCTCGACTCCCGAGTTCAGAGGACCCTTTCCCAAGGGTCTCCAACTACCCGCCGACCCCGAGATGCGCTGAGCCGAGGAGCTCCTCTCGACGGCGCGGCGCTGACGCAGAGCATGAAGGAGGGCACCCGCCCTGACGGCCCCGTAGGGAGCGGACTGACGAGCGGAGAGCTGCGAGTTCGCGAGGGCGAGTTCACCGAATGACTCTGGGTGCTTGTTGTTCACGCACGTGCCGCGCGCCATCTCGATCTCACCCGGGCCCCCGCGGTACCTACCGTCGACGGCGCCGTCGGGGAGTTGCGGTTCGTTTTCGGCTTCGGCGAGCTGGTAACCGGGAGGGCAAGATGCGGCGGTCGTTCGATCGGAATCGCCGCGGAGGATCACGATCGAACCGAAAGCCGCGACGAGCACGGTCACGGCCAGGGACATGGCGATCTTTCGACCGCCGAGAACGCTAGAGATAGTCATCCGTTACCCCTCTTGAGACGGCCCCGAGAGCCGGGCGAACCGTGACGTACTGGACCTTCGTTACAAGGTTCTCCCCATCGCTCGCATTCCCTCCAGAGCGAAGTTCAAGTGGTCAGCGGGGCATCCCCGAAGCGTAGCTGCCCAGCAAGCGAGTGAAGGTGGCATGAGAGCTGACCTCCGCGAGGGCGTCGATCATCGCCGGTGCATCGGCCGGCGACTCGACGTCCACGTAGAAGACGTACTCCCAAGGACGGCCGGCGCGCGGCCGCGACTCGAGTTTAGACAGGCTGAGGTGGCGTTCGGCAAGCGCACCGAGGCAGCGAAAGAGCGAACCCGCTACATGTCCGACTCCGAACACCAGCGACGACTTATCGGGTTCCCGCAACGACTGGGGGTTGCGCGAGAGCGCTCCGAAGCGCGTGTAGTTGTCGGGGTACGTCTGGATGTGCTGCGCCAGGATGTGCAGCCCGTAGATATCTGCCGCGCGCTCGGAAGCTACCGCCGCCGTGCGGACCAACTTGTCTTCGGCGATGCCCTTCGCGGCTCCCGCGGTGTCGTAGTGGGGACGGATCTCGACCCCCAGAGCGTCAAGGAACTCTTCGCACTGCGCGATCGCCTGCGGGTGAGAGATGACGAGTTCTAGATCGTCGATCGCCGTTTCGGGCAATCCCACGAGACAGTGATCGACGCGGACTACGGTTTCGCCGACCAAGTGCAAACCATGTTTCAAGAACAGGTCGTAGGTCTCGTTGATGCTTCCGGCCTGCGAGTTGTCCATCGCAACGAGGCCGTAGTCGGCACGGCCCACCTCAACCGCTTCGAAAACTTTCCTGAAACTCGTAAGAGGCTGCAGTTCCGCGTCGGGAAAGAGCGCCAGCGCACCTTCCTCCGAGTAAGCGCCGGGCTCACCTTGATACGCAACGGTCGCGGGGTCGCTCATCTAGGAGAAGATCCACCCTTCGCCCTCGTTCTCGGCCTCCTGCTCGGGCGTCAGAGTTCTCAGAACGCAGAACTCATTTCCCTCGGGGTCGGCCATCACCACCCAGGTGACGTCGCCCTGACCGATGTCGATGCGCTTCGCACCGAGAGACTCCAGGCGCTCTACCTCCGCTTGTTGATCGTCTCCTCGGATGTCGAGGTGTAGACGGTTCTTCTTTTCCTTCGGTTCCGAAACCTTGAGGAAGAGCAACTTGGGACCCGCGCTGTGCTTCTTGCCGATCAAGACCTCGTCGCCGTCTTCGAACGCGATCTCGTAGTCCAGAGCAGACGCCCAGAACCTTCCGAGAGAGGCGGGATCCGCGCAATCGACCGTCATCCAGTTGATGCTCAACGTCATCTCCGCCTCCACTGATCGATCGAAGCACCTTGCTATCACGGTCCGGCGCTCGGTTCGGACTCCCCTTCCCCGGTGGCACAGTCTCGGGATGGAAAGCGACCGTGAACGGTGGCTCACGCCGGGAGTGAAACGGATCGGGGCGGCCAGCCTCCTTTCCGATCTCGGCCATGAGGTCCCTTCTTCGTTGCTCCCCCGTTTCCTGACCTCGACGCTTGGTGCGCCGGCGGCGGCGCTGGGGTTGATCGAGGGGGTCGCCGATGGCCTCGCGGGCATAGCGAGACTGCTCGGCGGAGCACTCGCCGACGACCCCGAGAAGCGCCGAGCGACGGCCGTTGCCGGGTACGCAACGACGGCCATCTTCTCTAGCTTCATCGGGTGGGCCGGCAACGTTTTCACGGTGGGTTTTCTCCGCACGGCCAGTTGGACCGCGCGGGGACTGAGAGCCCCGTCGAGGAACGCTCTCCTAGCCGACGCGGTGCCGGCGGGCGCCTACGGGCGCGCTTACGGATTCGAGCGAGCGATGGACAACCTCGGCGCCTTGGGGGGCCCGGTGCTCGCGCTCGCGCTGATCACCGTGTTCAGCGTTCGCGACGCGATCTTGATCTCCATCGTGCCGGGCTTGTTGGCTGCAGTGGCGATGTTCTCGGCGGTCAGACACGTTCCTAAACTGGCGGTGCGAGAACACGTGAAGCTGCGCATCAAGATCGCACCCGTGGTGCGTTCGCGTGCGGGAACGTTCTTGACCGGCATCGCGGCATTCGAGGTCGGCAACGTCGCTGCGACGCTTCTGATCCTTCGTGCGTCTGAATCGCTCTCCCCGGGGCGTTCCGCGGATCGCGCCACACAGATCGCTCTCGTCCTCTACCTTGCATACAACCTGGCGGCCACCCTCGTCAGCATCCAAGCCGGTCGAACCATTGACCGGTCGAGCGGGATCCGGGTGCTGGTCGCGGGAGTTGCGATGTTCGCCGTCTCGTACGTGCTGTTTGCGACCGCGACTGCGAACGTGGCGGTGCTGGCTGCCGCTTTCGTCCTCGCGGGGCTGGGTATCGGCTGCGTAGAGACCGCCGAACACGCCACCATCGCGGCTTCCGCGCCGGAAGAGCTGCGAGGCTCTGCGTTCGGGCTTGTAGCGGCGGTGCAGAGTTTCGGCAACCTGGCAGCTAGCGCTACCGCGGGTGCAATCTGGACCGCGGTATCGCCGCGGGCGGCCTTTCTCTACCTGGCGTTCTGGATGGTAGTCGCCGCAGGTCTTTTGATCTGGGCATCCCAGCGCACACAGTCGCAGGAGTAAGCCGGGCCGGGCGGCTGGGGGGTTGCTGCTCTAGGCTTCGGACATGAACGATCAGGC
>JAXDJP010000296.1:0-3330 GCA_034665645.1 Actinomycetota bacterium
AGCTGGCACCGCCGAACTAATAGATCGCGGCCTCGATACGGCGAAAGGCGTCAGCGTCGTAGCGCACGGGTTCGATAAGTCAAACAATGCTTCCGACGCGAGTGGAAACGGCAGCCTAAGCGGGTCGGAGACCATTCCCTCCATTGAGAATGATCCGGTGGCGGTTGATCCGGTGACGTGTGTGCCCGTTTATCTGCCGGTCGGGAATGGGGCCTTGGCCGATGTGGGGTTCAGCGCCGACACGAGCGGTGCTTGTCGGCTTGATTTCGGCCCGGCACCTAAAGGGAACAAGCCCCAGGATCCGCAGCTCGGGCCCGAGGAACTGGCGCAGATCGCTTCCGACCATGCGATGTCTTTAGCCGAGGAGCCAGAGTTGCAGGTTGCACCCGATGGGGTCGGGTTGACGGGACTCCCGAGTTTCTTCTGGTTGGCGAAGTCGCCTCGCACGGTGCGCGCCAGCGCCGGTGTACCGGGCGTCACCGTCACCGCGGAGGCGCGGCCCGTCCAGTACGTCTGGGATTTCGGCGACGGCGAGGACAAGGTCACCGCATCGTCGGGCAGGGCTTGGACCAAGAGGCGGGACGGGAACATCGCCCATACGTACGAAACCAAAGCGCACTACATCGTCGCCGTCGAGGTCGTGTGGGAGGCGCGCTGGCGGATCGGCACGGGGGAATGGCACCCGTTGGGCTTCTTCTCTAACGACGATTCGCGTCCTTATCCGGTGCGTGAGGTCATCTCGGTCCTGGTCCCGCACGACTGACAAGGCTCGGCACCACAGTTGTGTCGCACCCTGGGCCTAGCCTTGCCGGATGCGAGCGCGCTGGGCGGTCCTCATCTCTGCTGTGCTGGCCGTCTCGTGCGCGGCTCCTCAAGTCCACCTCGAGACCCAGGCGCCCGCGACGTGGTCCGAAGAGCCCGGGGGATACGAGAGCGCCGACGTAACGAGAGCCGTAGACGGCGACACCATCGTCGTACAGATCACGGGGCGAACCGAGGGCCCAGGCGCGGGAGAGGCGCAGGTGGGCGGCGAGTATCGCGTTCGCCTGATCGGGATAGACACCCCCGAATCTGTGAAGCCGAACTCACCGGTCGAGTGTTTCGGCCACGAGGCATCCGCCGCGACGAAGGCGCTGCTGGAAGGCCGCGATGTGCGACTCGTGAAGGATGTGGAAGAGACGGACCAGTACGACCGCCTCCTTCGTTACGTCTACTTCGAAGACGAGATGGCGAATGCGCGGCTCGTGGCGAACGGCTACGCCTCCGTGTACACGTATCCACCGAACGTTCGCCACGCCGACCTCTTCGTCCAACTCGAGCGCGAGGCACGTGAGGGCGATCGGGGTCTCTGGTCGCCCGACACCTGTAACGGGGACGAGTAGCCCCTATCCACCCGGCAGGAATCTCGGTGCTCGGCGTCGAACGCCTAGTGATCGGGACAAACCTGGAGAAAATTAAATGAGAAGACTTGCGCTGCTCGCCCTCGGACTCTCCCTCCTGGCTCTGCCTGCCACGAGCGCCCTTGGCCGGCCCACGCCGGGGCCCGTGCCGGATGGTTTCGGCTCCAAGAACGTCGAATACATCAAGCTGGTCGAGGACGAACAACTTCACGGGATCGGCGCGCGACTCGTCGGTCGTTACCTCTACGTGACGAGCGTCAAGACGCTGACGATCTACGACGTCTCCAAACCGACGGCACCGAAGCTGATGAGTCGCACGCCCATCGGAGGGTGGGAGAACGAGGACGTCGCCACGAACGGGAGCGTACTGATCTTCGCCGACACGCGGCCGAACATCCTGCGCGTGTTCAACGTCGAGGACAAAACGAATCCGGTAGAGATAGCCGATGTGCCGGACGCCGCAAGTCACACGATGGAATGTCTTTTCGACTGCAAGTGGCTCTACGGGTCCACCGGTTTGATAGTTGATATCCGCAACCCCGAGAAGCCGATACTCCAAAAAGAGAAGTGGACCGATGTGACGCCGTTCAAGGACTCCTCGTACCCATCACACGATTTGGTCGAGGTGAGGCCGGGAGTTCTGCTGACCTCCTCGAACCCGGTCCTGTTGTTGGACGCCCGCAAGGATCTCCTGCATCCCAAGATCGTAGCGACGGGAGACCCGGGCGACACCGCCTTCGTTCACTCGGCGATGTGGCCCCAGCACGGTACGGACAAGATCATGATGTCGGCCGGAGAGACCAACGCGACCCCGCGGTGCGAGTTAGGGAGTGCGGCGTTCCGGACGTGGGATGCGTCGAGCTGGAAGCGTACGCACACCTTCCACACCATCGACAGCTTCACGCTGCACAACGGAACCGCCACGGACGGCAACCCTCCCGTTAACGGCATGGGCTGCTCGACTCACTGGTTCGAGCAGAACCCGGCCTTCAATGACGGGGGCATCGTCGGGCTGGGCGCTTACGACCACGGCACCCGTTTCCTGCACATCACTCCAGCCGGGAAGATCCACGAGGCGGGCTACTTCATGCCCGTTGGCGCCGAGACCTCCGCGCTGCACTGGATCACCGATCGCATCGTCTACTCGATCGACTACACCCGCGGTATCGACATCCTCAGGTACACCGGCCCGCTCAAGTAGGGGGCGGGTGGGCGCGAGAGTGCCCATTCGAAGGATGGCTTCACGCGTACGATGGCGGGCGTGGAAATAGGGGCACGTCCGAAGATCGTTCTGGGGCTGATCATCGTCGTCGGCCTCCTCATCTACCTCGTGATCGTGGATCTCGGTATCAACGCCGGGCGTATCCACCGAGGAGTGGAGATCACCGGCCTCGACCTCGGCGGCCTGACGCCGACCGAAGCCGAGGACGCGTTGCGGGCTCGAGCCGACGAACTTAAGTATTCGCTGATCACGTTCGCCCGTGACGATGTCGTGTGCCGTTTCACCCCGCTGGAAGTTGGGTGGTCACCGCGCATGCCCGAAACCGCGGAGGTGGCGCGAGAGGTCGGACGAGGAGACAACATCTTCAGCGATCTCTCGGAACGCTTGCGCGCTTGGATCTTCGGTCAGAAGGTTCATTGGAAGGCGTCGGTCGATGCCGGCAAGTTGCATCGAACCGTCACACAGTGCAAACGCGCGGCGCTGGCGGAAGACGTGACTCTCGATACGAAGAAGCTCCGGCGCAAGATCCGGAGAGCGATCGTGCACTGGCCGCGGCGGATCTACGCGGTGCCCGTCGAAGCCCCGGACGGACACACTCGGATCGATTAACCGCCGTCGTTAGGAGTCGGTTGGGGTTCGGGCTGCGACGAGGGGCTGGACTCAGGCGACGGGCTTTCCACAGGGGAGGGCTCGGAGCTCGGCTGCGCG
>JAXDJP010000297.1:0-4304 GCA_034665645.1 Actinomycetota bacterium
GTTCGACTTCATGGCGGTGTCGTCCTACGGTTCGGCCACGAAGTCGTCTGGGGTCGTGCGCATCCTGAAAGACCTCGACTACGAGATCTCCGGTCGTCACGTTTTATTGGTAGAGGACATCATCGACTCGGGCCTCACGATCTCCTACCTCCTTCGTTACCTCGAGGCCCGTGGCCCAGAATCGTTGGTGATCTGCTCGCTGTTTTGGAAGAAGGGCGAACAAGCGGTCCCCCTCGACGTGAAATATCCCGGGTTCGAGATCCCTCCGGTGTTCGTCGTCGGCTACGGACTCGATTACGCCGAGAGGTACCGAAATCTCCCCTATATAGGGGTACTCAAGGAATCTGCATACGCCGCGTCCGACTGATCTGGTAACCGCAGGCTAAGAGGCCTTTTAGGCGACGTCCCCTGCTACCCTGGGGCGACGATGAATCGGATCTTTAGAAACGTTGTCTTTTATCTCGTACTGATAATCGCGGTCGTTTGGATCTTCCAGCTCTATCGCCAGAGCACGGACCGGCCGGTCGAGCTGGAATCAGTGAACGACTTCGTCTCCAAGCTCAGCGACGGCAGCATCACGAGCGCTGAGTTCCTGAACAAGGACGAGAAGGTCGTCGGTGAACTCGCCGACGGGCGCAAGTACGTCGTATCCCTTCCAGCCGAGACGGTCGACGACTATTCGCAGCTGGCGATCGATAACGAAGTCGACGTCACGGCCGATCCGCAGGCCGGGTCGCTCCTCTTGTCGGTGATCTTCCAGTTCCTACCCATAGTCCTGATCGTTGGGTTCTTCCTCTTCATGATGCAGCAGATGCTGGGCGGCGGTAATAGCGTCATGTCGTTCGGCAAGTCGCGCGCCAAACTGGTCTCCAAGGATCAACCGAAGATCACGTTCGGAGACGTCGCCGGCTTGGACGAGGCGATCGAGGAACTACAAGAGATCAAAGAGTTCCTGGAAGCTCCTCAGAAGTTCCAGCAGATGGGCGCGAAGATCCCCAAGGGCGTTCTTCTATACGGCCCCCCCGGAACCGGCAAGACGCTCTTGGCGCGGGCCGTCGCGGGTGAGGCCGGCGTTCCGTTCTTCTCGATCTCGGGTTCGGACTTCGTCGAGATGTTCGTGGGCGTTGGCGCCAGCCGGGTACGCGATCTCTTCGAGCAGGCAAAAGCCAACGCTCCGTCCATCGTTTTCATGGACGAGATCGACGCGGTTGGTCGTCACCGCGGCGCGGGCATGGGCGGCGGTCATGACGAACGCGAGCAGACCCTCAACCAGCTCCTCGTCGAGATGGACGGGTTCGATGTGAAAGGCGGCGTCATCCTGATCGCCGCGACCAACCGACCCGACATCCTCGACCCGGCGCTCTTGCGCCCCGGCCGTTTCGATCGGCAGATCGTGGTCGACCGTCCCGACCTCAACGGCCGGGTGGGCATCCTCAAGGTCCACACGCGCGGCAAGCCCCTCGCGAAAGAGATCGACATCGAGGTCCTCGCTCGCCGGACGCCGGGATTCACCGGGGCCGACCTTGCGAACGTCGTCAACGAGGCCGCTCTTCTCGCCGCCCGATTCAACAAGAACGAGATCGCTATGAACGAGCTCGAAGAGGCGATCGATCGCGTATTGGCCGGGCCGAAGCGTGGCAGTCGCGTCATCTCGGATAAAGAGAAGAAAGTCATCGCTTACCACGAGGCCGGTCACGCTCTCGTGTCGCACGCGCTCCCCAACGCCGACCCGGTTCATAAGGTGTCGATCGTGTCGCGGGGCCGCGCTCTTGGTTACACGCTCAACCTGCCGACCGAGGATCGCTTCCTCGTTACCCGCTCGGAGATGATCGACCAACTCGCGATGCTCCTTGGGGGCCGCGTTGCAGAGGAAACAGTCTTCGACGAACCCACCACCGGCGCGTCGGACGACATCAAGAGGTGCACGCAGATCGCGAAGCAGATGGTGACCGAATACGGGATGTCCGACCTCGGCCCCCTCGCGTTGGGACAGAACGAATCGCAGCCTTTCCTCGGTCGCGACTTCGGACACGTCAAGGACTATTCAGATGACGTCGCCTCGAAGATCGATTCGGAGATCCGCAGATTCGTTGAAGAGGCACACGACGAGGCGCGCGAGATCATCACGAAGCACCGCGACAAGCTAGATCTCATGGTCGAACGTTTGCTCGAGAAGGAAGTCGTCGAGAAGGAAGAGGTGGCCGAGATCTTCGCCGAGGTTGCGAAACAGTCGCCCAACAACCCGCTCGAGCGAACGCGCATCCGCCGCGAAGATCGCGATCGCGCCGACCTGGACTCTCAAAGCAAGGGAAGCTCGGAGGAGCGCAAGCGCATCTCGAGGCCAACTCCCAAGCCCCGTCTGGGAGAAGCCTAGCCACAAAGCGTCACTCCCCTTATGGACAGAGATCTCCTCATCGAGAGCGTGCGATCGATCCTCAAAGGGGTCGGTGAAGAGATAGATCGCGACGGTCTCGTCCGAACCCCCGAGCGTGTCGCCGACATGTATGCCGAGCTGTTCTCCGGCATCGGGAAGGACCCCGTCGACGAGCTTCAAGTCGTCTTCGAAGCCGGCCACGACGAGATGGTCATGGTCAAGGACATCGCACTCGGCTCTATCTGCGAGCACCACCTGATCCCGTTCATCGGAAAGGCGCACATCGCTTACATCCCTAACGAGGAGGGACAGATAACCGGCCTCTCAAAGCTCGTGCGACTCGTCGATGTCCTCTCGAAACGACCCCAGGTACAAGAACGTCTGACGACGCAGATCGCGGATGCGCTGGAAACGGCGTTGCAGCCCCGAGGCGTCTTAGTAGTTATCGAGGCCGAGCACCTTTGCATGAGCCTTCGCGGCGTTCGAAAGCCGGGCAGCCTCACCGTGACCTCGGCGGTGCGCGGTCAGTTCCGCAGGTCCGACGCCACGCGCGCCGAGGCGATGGGTCTCATCTTCCACTAACGGCGTAGCGCCGCTCGGTTGGTTGACCCCTACACTCGCCGGATGACCGACCCGGGATCGAACTCGATCCGAACGTTCCGATGCGGCAGCCGAGAGCTCCCTCTCGATCGCGTCGCGGTGATGGGCGTTCTGAACGTGACCCCCGACTCGTTCTCGGATGGAGGTTTGTGGCTCGATCCCGATGCAGCGATCAAACACGCTCTCGAGATGGTGAAGCAAGGGGCCGCGATCATCGACGTCGGCGGAGAGTCGACGCGCCCCGGAGCGGCGGATGTCCCCGAGGAAGAGGAGCTGCGGCGCGTGCTCCCCGTTATCGAGCGTCTCTCCTCCGAGACCGAAGCTTTCGTCGCGATCGATACGCGCAAATCCTCGGTGGCGCGCGCCGCGCTGGCGGCCGGCGCCGTCATCGTGAACGACACGACCGGCGAGGCCTCCGATCGCTCACTTGACCGCGTAGCCTCCGAATCGGGTGCCGGCTTCATACTCATGCATTCCCGGGGCACTCCCCAGAACATGAAGACCTTGACCGATTACTCAGATGTGGTCGGAGACGTCAGAGCGTTCCTGGCCGCTCGCGCCGACGAGGTCCTGGCGGTTGGGGGGGCCGAGGACTCCATCGTGCTCGACCCGGGGTTCGGCTTCGCCAAGACTCCCGAACAGAACCTCACGATGTTGAAGAGGTTCGACGAGTTTGCGATGCTTCCGTTCCCCGTGCTCGCCGGCACTTCGCGAAAGTCGTTCATCGGCGCCGTTCTCGATACCCCGGAGGATCAGCGCGTCGAAGGGACGATCGCTACCGTCGCCGTCGCGGTGTTGAAGGGCGCGCGGTTGGTGCGCGTTCACGACGTGGAGGCAACGGTCAGGGCCGTCCGGATGATCGAAGCGATCCAGGGCTCTCCGGGCTGATGGATCGGATCTTTGTACGAGATCTTGAGGTCGAAGCCCACGTCGGTGTAACGGAAGAGGAGAGGTCCAAGCCGCAAAAACTGGTCGTGCAGCTCGAACTGCTCGTGGACACGAGCGCCGCCGGATCGTCCGACGACCTGAACGACACCGTCGATTATGGACAGGTGAGTATCGAGGCGGCAGACGAGATCCGCGGCTCGTCGGCTCGCTTGCTCGAGCATCTTGCAGACAAAGTCGTCACACGTGTTGCCCGCAACTTACGCGTCGTGGGCGTTACGGTAGAGATAGCGAAGGTTGATCCCCCGATACCCGAGACACTGGGATCGGTGGGAGTGCGGGTCGAGAGGAGTTTCGAGCGGTGACGACGGCGTGGATCGGGTTGGGATCGAACGTGGGAGACAGAGCCGGATTCGTTAGGCGCGCCGTCTCCGAGCTGGATGCC
>JAXDJP010000298.1:0-5252 GCA_034665645.1 Actinomycetota bacterium
CCAAGATCGGCGATCCGATGCCGGTTCCAACCACCATCGCGAGACAGAAGAGAGCGATCGGGCCGATGCTTGCGAGGAGGGGCAAACGCCATCTGAAGGTAGCGGTCTCGCCGATCGTGGTCAGCATCCAGATCGCGAAAACCATCAAGATCGCGTATCCGGTGCGCGTCGGCACGGGCGCGTAGTCGATCGAGCTCTGGCGGTACGCGTCGGCGACCGCATGGCCGATCTGTTTGGCGGTGTGCGCCGTCGGGATCCCCCAGAACGTCGTCCTGATCGCGAAGATCTCGGTCACGTAAAGGGCCAACCCCACGAGGCTCGTGAGAACCGCCAAGAGCGTTCCGAAACCAAGCCGGCGCGCCGCCATGCACAAGAGGGTTGCGACCGCGGCCCCCAAGAGAGCCGGCCCCACGTATTCGTCGTTGCTGAAGACCTGGTTGAACGAGAACAGGGTCGCCCCGATGAGGAGCCACAGCCCTATGCGGGCTCGCGCTTCAGATCCCAAGAGGCGTCACCTCCCTCGTGAGGGCTGCGTCCGAGCCCCGACCACGCGGGACCGAGGGCATCTCCGGGCCCGATCACGATGCTCCGTACGCCACCCCGCTCGAGCGCCCCGGCCAGCTCGGTCGCGGCGCCGGCGCCGTCGGTGTGTGCCTGAGCGGCGACCGAAAACCGGTGGGCGGGGACCGAGATGGCGGTCACCGTCTTGTAGCGGCGAGCGCACCTGATGAGCCCGTTGGCGATCGCCGGCTCCAACGTGCCCGTGATGACGATGAGGCTGCCCTCGAGGTTCGGGGTTTGCTCGAGCTCCGCGAGCCGTCCGAGCATCGACTCGTCGGCCGCCACTCCGGGTTGCGTCTCGATCACGGCGAGGAGGTCGAGGCAGAGATGCCAGTGCTCCGAGCCACGGCCGCTTTGAACGCCGGGCGACGTGGCTCCCGCGAGGCGGAAGGCGTACCCGGAACGGTGATACAGGTCGGCCACCGACGCGGTCGCCTCAACTGCTTTGTCGAACGCGGCTCCGCTATAGGGCCCGGCTCTGTCGTCGAGCAGGATCGTCGCTTTGGCGGACCACGGGGTCTCCTCTTGACGCACCATGTAGCGGGCCCGCTTGGCGGTGGACGGCCAGTGGATGCGGCGCAGGTCGTCCCCCTCGATGTACTCGCGCAGTGTGTAGAAGTCCTCTCCTTGCTGGCCCGTCGGCTGGCGCTTGGCCGACGCGGTGAGGCTCTTGCGGTGACCGGTGTCGCGGGGGAGTGACAGCTTCTCGCTGGCGGGGTAGGCGAGGAACCCCGTTTGCGGCGCCGCCCGCATCTTCGTGCGCGCCAAACCGAAGGGGTCGGTGAAGGTGATCTCCAGAGGACCAACGCTGTAGCGCCCGCGTCGCGCGGGCTTCAACTCGAAGTCGGTGTCGCGGCTCCCGCCGGACTCGATGCCGTTCACGGCGAAGCGCGCACGACCCGACAACTCGGGAGGCAGGCGGTCTTCCAACAACAGAAGGGGAGCGGAGCCCCGGCCTTTGTTCACGATCGTTATGTGCGCCAGCACCTCGCCCCCGGCGCGCACCCTCTCGGGTGTCAGGATGCGCGTGACCTCGAGGTCATGACTTCCGAATCGCAGGACGGCAAGAGCGATGAGCACCAAGGCGAGGAGCCCGAACCCCACTTGCTCGAGGGGCTGCGCTCCGAAGATGCGCCCTCCGACCCACACGCCGAAGCCGGCTACGCCGACCATCCAGCCGCGGGCGGTGGGCATCTCGCTCTCTAGGCCTGCGGCGAGGGCGCTGCGGGCACGGGGATGCGCGACATGATCTCTTCCAAGACGTCTTCTGCGACGCCCCCTCGCATCTGGGCCTCGGGGGACAGGAGGATCCGGTGTGCGAGCACGGGAAGCGCTAGGTCCTGCAGATCGTCGGGGACCACGTAGTCGCGTTCGCGAGTCGCGGCCAGCACGCGCGACGCACGCAGCAGGTAGAGGGAGGCCCGGGGGCTGGCGCCGAGGTAGACGCTCGGGTGGTCCCGCGTCGCCTCGGTGATGTCGACGATGTAGCTCTTGAGGGAATCCGCCACGAACACTTCGCCGGCCGACTTGATCAGGAGCGACACCGTCGACGCATCGGCCACCGGCTCGAGGTCGTCGAGGACGTTGTGAGCCCCATGGCGCTCGAGGATCTCGAGCTCGGCGGCCCTGCCGGGGTAGCCCATCGAGAGCCTCATCATGAAACGGTCGAGCTGCGATTCGGGCAGGGGATAGGTGCCTTCGTGTTCGACGGGGTTCTGCGTCGCGATCACCATGAACGGCTCATCGAGAAGGTGCGTCGTCCCGTCGATCGTCACCTGCCGCTCCTCCATGCATTCGAGGAGAGCGGACTGCGTCTTGGGAGAGGCGCGGTTGATCTCGTCGCCCAGGCAGATGTTTGCGAACACGGCCCCTGGCTTGAACTCGAACTCGCCGGTCTGGCGGTTCCACACGCTGACGCCGGTGACGTCGGTCGGCAGGAGGTCGGGAGTGAACTGGATGCGCTGCCACGAACACCCAAGCGTCCGAGCGATGGACTTCGCCAGCATCGTCTTCCCGACGCCCGGCACGTCCTCCAAAAGAAGGTGGCCCTCGGCGATCAGCGCGATGAGAGCGAGCCGGATCACGTCGCCCTTGCCCTGGATGGTCTTTTCGATGTTGGTCGTGATGCGTTCGAACGTGGCGTTGAATTCCGAGAAGCCCTCCATTGGGCGTTCTTGCATTTCCCCTCCGTATCCGCGTTGTGAACGGCCTTCAGGTTAGCAGCGGGGCGTTGCTACTACTGCGGTAGTCGCATGGTATCCGAGGGACGCGTTTCCGTCCGAGTTAGCAAGTCACACCGGTAAGACGAACGTCGCCGCGCGTTTGTTGCCGTGCCGTACCCTTCTCTCCAACGACACCTACTCCAGGAGGACGCGTGGCCGGTTGGGGAGACGATCCAGAACTCGAACGCCTCAGGACCTTGATCGACGAGGGATGGACGGTCACCGAGATCACCGATGACCCCGGTGCCGCGGGCGGTCCCACGGACACCGTCAAGCTCACCAAGGACGGCGAGAGCGCCGAATGCACCTCGGATCACCTCGCCTTTCATCGCTACGTCGAGGGCCTGCGCGAAGAGCCGTCTTAGTCGTTCTGCCGCCCCTGGAGGGCCGGTCGCGTGAATCACAAGCGCGCTTGCAATAGTTAGCAAATCGGGTACGGTGTCGCCCTGTTGCGCCTTTCGCCCCTTATGACGCGGGCGAGAGGACCGGTCGACCCCCTAACAAAAGTGGGGTCTCGCGGACCGGTCGTGCGGGAGGAGCCCCATCGGAGGGCCCCGCAGCGCTCGCAGAAAGAGAGCCGAAAGGAGACGCGATGTCGCGCCTGTTCCTTGATCGTGCGCGCGGGTGGACGGCCCTGTTCGTCACCCTCACGATCGTCGGGATGTCCCCGACCACCGCCCTTGCCGGAGCCGCCGCGCCGCGCCCGGTCGTCGACTCGAGGCCTCGCGCCGTCGGGTTCAAGCACGACGCCGTCGTCACGGGACACGTGGGCGGGAGCCGCACGGCCGATGAGGTCGTTGTCCAGAAGAAAGACCCGTCCGGCACGTGGAACACGCTGGTGACCGGGCACCCCGATTCCGGGGGCCTCGTTCGCTTCCGCCTCGCCAACCTGCACCGCACCGGCGCTTACCGTCTCGTGTGGCGCGACTCCGGATCGGACGCGACCAGCAGGAGCGACCTCTTCACCATCAACGTCAGGCCGCGTCTCGTCCTCCGCGCTACCCCCGACGACGTCCTCATCGGACGCGACGTACGGGTGAGCGGACGTCTCTATCCCGCGGCCCCCGGGCGCAAGGTCTTCTTGCAGCGGCGAGCCCACGGCCACTGGCGCTTCCTCCGGATTCTGAAAGCGGGAGACGGGAGCTTCGGCGCCACCCTCGCGGGCCGGGCCGTAGGCCATCATGGGCTGCGCGTCACGTTCTCGGGCGACCGTCTCAACACGAAGAAACGCTCCCGGGACGGCTACAACGTTTACGACCCGGATCAGGCGACCTGGTACGGACCCGGCTTCTACGGGCAGCGGACCGCCTGTGGGAGGACGCTCAGCCAGGAGACCCTCGGTGTCGCGAACCGCACGCTCCCGTGCGGGACCGACGTCTCGATCCTGTATCGGGGTCGCACGATCACGGTTCCGGTGATCGACCGGGGGCCTTACAGCTCCGCCGAGTGGGATCTAACGAGCGCCACCGCTCGGAAACTCGGATTCGAGGGAAGCAACACGATCGGCGTGCGCCACTAGGTCGTTTCCCCACCTACCCAGGGAAAGCTCGAGGCGGCGCTAATATTTGACGCACCTTGGGAAGAGCGCTTGTTCTCAATGCGTCTTATCAGCCGCTGTGCGTCGTGCCGGTGCGGCGAGCGCTGGTACTCGCGCTCAAGGACAAGGCCGATGTCCTGCATACGAACGGCCATATCTTCCGTTCTGAGTCCCTCGAGATCGCAGCCCCCAGCGTCGTCAAGTTGCGCTATTTCGTAAAGGTTCCCTACCGAGCGCGCTCGTCGTTGTCCCGGCGGGCCGTCTTCGTGCGAGACAACTTCGAGTGTCAGTACTGCGGGCGTCCCGCGGAGAACGTCGATCACGTGATCCCCAAGTCGAAGGGGGGCGGTCACGAGTGGAGCAACGTCGTGGCCGCCTGCCGCCCCTGTAACTCCCGCAAGGAGAACCGCGCCCCCGCGGACGTCGGCCTGCGCCTCCGTCACGAGCCGCGAGCGCCGCACGAAAGCGTGTGGATCGTCGTAGCCGTGGATCACGTCGACCCCCAATGGGAGCAGTACCTGGGCCGCCCGCAGGCGGCCCAACCCGCCTAAGCAACCACCTCGAAGCGCCCCTCCCGAGCGCCCCCGCACGCATCCCCGCGCAAACGAAAGCATCCGCCGCACTCTAGAGGCGCGACGAATTACAAGAACGTAATTAGGGGGGCAAACGTTGACGTAGGGGGTCTGAGGGGTCTACCGTGGCGGCTAAGTGGAGCGAAGTGGAGAAAAGGGGAGTTTAAGGGAGGGAAGCTTCTAACCCCTCCCGCCCCTTCTCCGCCGAGTTCCGAGAGCCGCGCCGCCAGGGGAGATGAGTGCTATTTACCGGGGAGTTCCGTCGCTCGATCGACGAGAAGGGTCGTCTGATCGTGCCGTCGAGCCTGCGCGAGTTGATCCCCGCAGACGAGCTGGTGCTGTCGCGCGGCGTGGACGAAT
>JAXDJP010000299.1:0-7650 GCA_034665645.1 Actinomycetota bacterium
AGGAGCGGCTCGAGCGCGAGCTGGGCATGATCTTCGCCGGGAGCCGGCACTGGGGGAGCGGGCGCGACGCCACCCCGGACGTCGACGGTTTCGCCGCCTATTTCTTGTTGGTGAGCGACATCGTCGATCACACGAAGAAGACCCTGCGCATCCGGTGCGCGTGCCGGGGAAGCGCGGCCGGTTCGCTCGTTTGTTACGTGCTCGGCATCTCGGACGTCGATCCCGTCCGCTACGACCTTTTGTTCGAGCGGTTCATGAACGAGAAGCGTGAAGAGCTCCCCGACATCGACATCGACGTCGAGTCGCATCGGCGCGAGGAGATCCTCGAGCACATCCTCAAGACCTACGGCACCCAGCAGACGGCGATGTGCTGCATGGTCGACACGTTCCGGGCTCGCATGGCGATCCGCGAAGTTGGCAAGGCGTTGGGCCTCCCGCCGGAGGAGATCGATCTCGTCGCCAAAGCGTTCCCGCGAGTCTCGGCCAAGGACATCCCGAAAGCTCTCGCCCATCTCCCTGAATTGAAGGGGGCGAACATCAACGGCGGCCGGCTCGAGCAATTGTTCGAGTTGTGCTTCGCGATCGACGGCTTCCCACGCCACCTCGCCCTGCACCCGTCGGGGGTCATCCTGTCGTCGGCGGATCTTGCCGACCGCGTCCCGATGCAGGAGTCGTTCGGCGGTTTCACGATGCTGCAGGCCGACAAGCACGACGTCGAGGACCTCGGCCTCGTGAAGCTCGACGTCCTCGGCGTGCGGATGCTGTCGTCGATGGCTCACGCATGCGCCGAGGTCGCGAGAATCAGGGGGGCCGCTCCGGAGCTCGACGGGCTCAGTCACGACGACGAGCCCTCTTACCGGTTGATGCGGACCTCCCGCACGCTCGGGTGCTTCCAGATCGAATCGCCCGGCCAGCGCGATCTCCTCGCTCGCCTCCAGCCGCAGTCGTTCGAGGATCTGATCGTCGAGATCTCGTTGTTCCGGCCGGGCCCGGTGAACTCGGACATGGTGTCGCCCTATCTCAACCGGCGCCACGGATACGAGCGTTTCCGCTATCAGCACCAGCGTCTCGTCCCGATCCTCAAAGAGACGAACGGGATCATCGTCTATCACGAGCAAGTCATCAGGGTCATCGCCGCGGTGACGGGATGCTCGCTGGCGGATGCCGATTACGTGCGGCGTCATCTCGACTCGGAGAGACCGAGTCTTCCCGACGATCCCAACAGCCGCCCCGCGCGGCGCGGCGTCGACGGTCCGCGCTCCGGCGTTCCCGAGGACAACGAGGTCGGGCGCTGGTTCCAGTCGGCGGGAGTCGCGAACGGCTTCACCCCGCGCCAAGCTGCGGAGTTGTGGCACGAGGTCTTCGCGTTCGCGTCGTTCGGGTTCTGCAAAGCTCACGCCGCGGCGTTCGCCCTTCCTACTTATCTGTCGTCGTGGTTGAAGGCGCACTATCCCGCGGAGTTCTACGCCGGCCTTCTGACCCACGACCCGGGCATGTACCCCCGGCGACTGATCGTCGCCGACGCCCGTCAGTTCGGGATCCCGATCCTGCCGATCGACGTCAATCGCTCCGACGCGGTCTATCGCGCCGAGCCGATCGAGGGCGAGGAACCACTGAGGTACGGAGTGAGGCTCGCGTTCTCCGAGGTGCGTGACATCTCCGAGGCCGAGATCGACTCGCTCGTAGCGGCGCGAGGGACCGGCGGTGAGTTCACTTCGCTCGAGAACCTATGGCGCCGGACCGAGCTGTCCCGGCCGGTGCTGGAACACCTCGTTCACATCGGCGCGCTCGCAGATGTCGAGCCCCTCCGGTCGCGGCGCGAACTCCTGTGGCGCGCCCTAGATCTTGCGAGCCGCGGCGAGCGCGTCCGCGTTCCCCGGAGGAGGGGCAAAGGATCGCGGCGCGGTTCCGCGGGGCCGCGCGCTAAGAACGACGCGCAGCTGAGCCTCACTCTCGACGATCCGATCGATGAGGCGCTTCCCGGGCTCGCTGCCTACACGCCGCTGGAGGAGACCGAAGCCGAACTCTCCGTTTCGGGGATCGACGCTCGCCGCCATGTGATGGAGCTCTATCAGCCCCTCCTCACCGAGCTCGGTTGCATCCCCGCCTCCGATCTTCACGCGCAGCGCAACGACTCCAAGGTGTGGGTCGCGGGCGTGAAGGTGGCGAGCCAGACCCCCGCGATCAGATCCGGCCAACGGATCATCTTCGTCACCCTCGACGACCTCACCGGTCCCATCGACGTGACGGTCTTCGAAAGGGCCCAGCCGCGCTGCGCGCGGACGGTCTTCCATTCGTGGCTCCTGGTGGTGCGAGGGACGCTCCGCAAAAGGGGAGGCGCGTCGCGGAACCACCGCACCGACCCCCGGAACGTCGGCGTCACGATCGTGGTCGACGAGGTGTTCGACCTTGCCGAGCTCGACCGCGATCGCAAGGCCGGCCATGCCCTCGCGATGGCGCTGGGGCGCCAGAGAGCCAAGCAGAACTCGGCCCTCGTTCCCAACACGACGGCTCCCCCCGGACGGATGTGGCATTCGAGCGGGGGAAGCGCCGGCAGGTGAGCAGGTTTCGGCGATGTCGCGCCTAAGCTTCCCGCACCAAACGGACACGACGGGGGAGTGGGCTATGAATCGTGGAGCACGGCGGGGTTCGGTGCTGTTGGCGGCAACGCTGACGATGGGCCTTTTGGTGTCGATGTTGGGGGGGCCGGCGCGAGCCGAATACCCGTATCCAAAACCGACTGCCGGGGATCCCTACGACTACACGACCCTTCACATCGCGACGGAGGATGACCTCCCGAGCGATCTCCAGGGCGACGAGTGGAAGTACAGCTCCAAAACCGCGTGTGACCTCTATGCGGACGAGCCGCCTCCCCCCAAACCCGAGACGCCGAAATTCGCGAACTGCAGCCCCACCACTCTCCTCAACCCGCAGGAGCAGTTCGGTGTCACGGGAGCCTCGGTCGACCGAGCGTGGGTCACGACCACCGGCCGGCCGGACGTAGTGATCGCGGTGATCGACTCCGGGATCATGTGGAACGACCTCGGCAAGCCGATGCTCGAGGTCAACAACAAGCTCTGGATGAACTCTGGCGAGCTACCCGTCCCCGGAACGAACACCTACTCGCCCGACCGGCGTGACTACGACGTCAATAACGACGGTGTCTTCAACATCAAGGATTACTGCCAGGAGTGGCAGCAGCCCGATAGCTGCGGCGGCTCGGGCGACTCACGCGTCATCGGCGATCCCGCGACGGCCGACACGGATTACAACCGCAACGGGATCATCGACCCCGAAGACCTTCTCTTCAAATTCTCCGATGGGATCGATCAAGACGGCAACGGGTATGTCGACGATTTCGTGGGGTGGGACACGTATGAAGACGACAACGATCCCTTCGACGAGGTGCAGTACGGCCACGGGAGTGGGGAGGCCAAGGATTCGACCGCAGAAGCGAACACGGGCGGCGAGGTCGGAACCTGCCCCAACTGCATGGTCATTCCCATGCGAGTGGGGGACTCCTTCGTTGCAGATGTGAACGATGCCGCGGAGGCGATGATCTACGCGACCGACAACGGAGCGTCGATCATCCAGTCGGCTCTCGGCACACTCAACAACTCACGCTTCGCCCAGGAAGCGATCGACTACGCCTACAGAAGAGGAGTGACCCTTATCGCGTCCGCGGCCGATGAGTCGGCGGGGCATCACAACCAGCCCTCGGTGGCGGAGCACGCCGTGACGTTCAACTCGATAGGGGAGCCGGAAGGCGCCGAGGGGTCGCCACCCGCCCAGCCCCCCACTTATCTCGAGTTCAGGGGGTGCACGAACTACGGCGCGTACATCACCGCCTCGGTGCCGTCGAACTCCTGCTCCTCTGAAGCCGTAGGGCGCATGGCCGGGATGGCTGGCCTCGCGTACTCAGCCGGACGCAACGCGGTTCAGACCGGCGCGATCGAGGATTACGGATCCCTCGACGGGGCCGGCGGGGTCCCCGAGGGCCGCGCACTCTCGGCGGAGGAGATCGACCAACTCGTAGCCCGCACGACCGACGACATCAACTTCACGACCCCGCTTCCCTACACGGACCGGAGCCTTCCGGAGACGGAGCGCTATGGAGCGACGGAGGGATGGGATCCCTTCTTCGGCTACGGACGCGTGAACGCGCGCCGGATGGTCCGGGCGGTGACGGAGGACAAGATCCCACCCGAGGCCGACATCACCTCGCCCAAGTGGTTCGACATCGTGTCTCCCGACGATCCCGGAGTAGCGGCGAACGGGATCCGCGTCGAAGGCACGGTCGCGTCGCGCCGGACCCCGAAGTTTGACTACAAGGTCGAGTGGGGCGTGTGGTCTTGGTACGAGATCGCCCGGAAGAACTATCGGAGCCCCGACTACAAGACGACCGGCGTCACGCTCGCGCACACCGGCAACCAGAACGCGCCCATCTCTGGACTACTCGCCACGATCGATCCCGCAGCGGTACAAGCAGAATTGGACGCGCTTCATTCAGATCCGCTCGTCGGCAATGGGCACGAAGGGCCCGCCGTCGACCCCGCCACGGGACGAGGCGATCACGAGAACCGTCAAATCCCCGACAAGTTCGGGGTCATCGTGCGAGTCGTCGTTACGTCCCGGAACCAGAACAACCAGCCGGTGCTGCAGGACGTATCCAACAACGTCGATCAGGCCAACGGGGGCAGCGATCCGAACGCCGACGAGGCCGCGGCAACCATCCCGTTGCAGGGTGTCGGGACCAAGGAGTTCTACTTCCACCGCGACCCCGCCTTGTTCCCGGGATTCCCGAGGGACCTTCAAGGTGACGGTGCCGCCGCTCCTCGTTTCGCCGACATCGACAACGACGGGGTTGACGAATTAATCGTTGCTACATCCAACGGATTGATCCATGCCTACGAATCGGGAGGCGGGGAAGTGCCGGGTTGGCCGGTCCATACCTCTGACATGGACCTCAATTACGCAGCGCCGGCCTACCAGTCGGGTGAGATAACGAAGCCCGTTTATTCGGCGGTGCTACGAAGTCCTGCGATCGGAGATCTAAACAGAGACGGTGATCTCGAGATCGTGTCGGGGGACTTCATGGGTCGCCTCTGGGCGTGGGATCACACCGGAGCCGTGCTGCCCGGGTTCCCCGTTCGCTCGAACCCCGTTTTCTCGACTCCGGATCGCGCCGATCGCGCCGCGGGTTTCTACGAGAACCACCCCGAACTCGTCATCGGCCACTACAAGGGGCCGGGCGAGATCCCGAACGATCCGGATCTCGTACCGGACCTCGTCAATCGACACGACCAACTCAACCGCGTCATCCGATGGATGCTGCCATCCCCGACGTTGGGGAACATCGATCCCACGGACGACGACCTCGAGATACTTGCCGGGGGCTCGGATCGTCACCTCTACGCGTTCCATTCCGACGGCTCCAAGGTTCCGGGGTGGCCCGTGATGCTGAGAGATCCCGCAACGATCGGAGGCTACGACCTCGATACCCACGAGATAAGTAACAAGGATGGGATCGATGTGTACAACGGGGCCAAGATCGTGGTGAGTCCCGCTCTCGGCGATCTGGACGGTGACGGGGATCTCGAGATCGCGGCGACCGTGAACGAGCAGTACAAAGAAACGCCGAACACCGATGACCCTTCGATGGCGGCTTTGGGGGGCGCGAACGGGGGCAACGAACGTCTATACGCGATCTATCCGGATGGGAAGAACCATCCGCTTCCTCAAGGGGCCGAGAGCAATCCCGATCATCCCAACGAGCAGGCCTTCCTGCCTGGGTGGCCGACCAAGCTCGCCACGGTGTCTTTGGAACTTCTGCCGGTCGTGGGCGACGGGCCAACGGGATCGCCGATCATCGGGAACGTCAATGGCGGCGACGATCTGGAGATCGGCGCGCACTCCGTGTCCGGGCCCGGGTACATCTTCGATCGAGCGGGGCAGTCGATCTACGGTTCGACGAATGGTCTCGACTCGACCCTTTTGACGGACGCCTTCGGACCGGGAAGCAACTCGGTCGATAGCCCCGCGGTCCCGGCGGCGGGCGGACCGATCTTCGCCGACCCCTCGGGATCCGGCGCGCTTCAGTTCGTGGCGCCGACCGCCGGTGCGGGCAAATTGGCCGACCTCCTCTTACCTGAGGATCAATTGGAGTCGGACAATCACGTCTCCGTGTGGGATCTGTCCGGATCGCGCTCGCAGATCCCCGCTTTCCCGCGTGAGGTCAACGACCTGCAATTCCTCACGACTCCATCCGCCGCCGACATCAACGGAGACGGTACTGAGGAGATCATGGAGGGCAGCGCGTACAACGACCTCCACGCTTTCTCGGGAGATGGGAGCGAGCCGGGCCTCAGCGATCTGGCGCCCGACGGATGGCCCAAGTTCACCGGAGGGTGGACGGTCAGCCCGCCCGCTGTAGGCGACTGGAACGGGGATGGGGAGCGAGATATCGCTCACGTGATCCGCGAAGGACGTCTCTTCGTGTGGCATGGCAACGGCGCCAAGGTTTGCGATCCCGCGACGTGGCCCGAGTGGGGGCACGACGGCTGGATGACAAACAACGTGGAGACCGACGCGGTGCGTCCCGGGTTGATCGACGATCTGAGGGTCACCTCGAACCCCGATGGGACGGCAGCGCTCGTCTGGACGACCACCGGAGATGACGGCATCTGCGGCAAGGCGACGAAGTACGACGTGCGCCAGCTCAAGTTCGAGCTGACGGATGACAACTTCAGATTCGGCCGGCCGGTCGAACCCTCGAGCGGGACCGGGCCCCCCCCGCCGGGAGACCCGAAGACGGAGCAGAGCTACTCGATCAAGCGGAGCGTGTGCGACACGTTCGTCGCGTTGCAGACATACGACGGGGACCCCGAGAAGGACACGCCGGCTCACCCGGCGAACCCATCGACGGTCTCCAACAGCGTCAAGGTGCCGGGAACCAACACGTCGGATCCCAGTTGTGGGCCGAGTGGGTTGCCGCTCAAAGACCCCACGAGCATCACTATCTCGGGAGCTCGCTCGGGGCAGACGACCGACAACACGACGCTTCAGGCGAAGCTCGAGACGCCGAGCGGTCCCGTTCCCGGGGCGTCCGTGACCTTGACGTTCCAGGGACGCACGTTCAACGTCACCACGGATCAGGACGGCGTGGCTCAGAAGACGGTGCGGATCAGGGGGCGAGCACACGACACGTTCGTCGGGGCGGAGTTCCTCGGCTCCGACGTCCTCGAGCCGTCGTCGGATCGTGAGGCGTTCAGGGTGAGGGCCGAGGACACGCGGCTCAGAGTCGTCATCAAAAGGGCACGGCCCGGAACGAAGATCAGGGCGCGGCTCCTCGATCTCGACTCACCGCGGCGCATCGCGGGCCGCGACGTCCGCTTCTTCCTGAACGGCAAGAGGGTGGGCCGGCGCGAGACGAACGCGGCCGGCGTTGCGAAGCTCGTCCTCCACGGTCACAAGTTGAAGAGGGGCGATCGAGCGAGGGTCGTATTCCGGGGCGGGCGGAAGTTCCTCGCTTCGGAAGGATCCAAGAGGTGGCGAAAACGACCCTAGAGGAAACGGCGCGCGAGGGCGCGTCGTGAAGGCTCCGGTCGACGTGCAGGAGCCCATCCTGCACGTCGACATGGATGCCTTCTA
>JAXDJP010000300.1:0-3460 GCA_034665645.1 Actinomycetota bacterium
GCTCTAGAGAGGGGAGTGCTGTTGAATGACCCGACCGACAAGGTCGTTCGACTGACGCCGCCTCTCGTGATCACCGACGAGGAAGTGGATCGGGCGGTCTCGATCCTCGAGGAGGTGTGGGATGAAATCGGAGCGTCGTAGGGACCTCTTGAAGATCCTTCAGTCGGGCGGTGCATCTCGGCAGGACGAGATCGTCGCCGCTCTGAAGAGCGCGGGGCACAAGGTTACGCAAGCGACCGTCTCTCGCGACCTTCGAGAGATCGGAGCACTCAAACTACGGACCCCTACCGGAGTTGCGTACCGTCTCCCGGACGACACCATCGGTGCGGTTGATGTGGGAGCCCGCAACCTGCAGTCCGCTCTCGATCAGTTCGTTATCGATATCGTTCCCGCTGCGTCGATGGTCGTGCTGCGCACGGTACCGGGCTACTCGAGTGCCGTAGGGCGAGCGATCGATCTTGCAGGTGTTAAGGAAGTTGCAGGAACCATCGCGGGCGACGACACCGTGTTTGTCGCTTGCCGTTCAGAAGAAGATGCGAACGAACTGAGTCGCCGGTGGCTGGCATCCGGCGACGCCAAGATCATGGAGGTGGGAGCTTGAGCCGCGTCGTTCTAGCCTATTCGGGCGGACTGGATACGTCCGTAGCGATCCCCTGGTTGGCCGAACAGGGATACGAAGTAGTAGCAGTCGCGGTCGACGTCGGACAGCCGGGAGACCTCAACGCCACGGTCGAGCGCGCCTACAAACTGGGAGCGATCGACGCCCGCGTCGTCGACGCGAGAGAGGCATTCGTTCAGCGTTTCGTGTGGCCCTCGCTTCGCATGAACGCGCTTTATCAGGGTCTCTACCCGCTGGTCTCGGCATTGTCTCGCCCGCTCATCTCCGAGGTCCTCGTGGATGTCGCGCGCGAGACGTCGGCCGACGCGGTCGCCCACGGATGCACGGGCAAGGGAAACGATCAAGTTCGCTTCGAGGTCTCCCTTGGCGCGCTTGCTCCCGACCTCAAGGTGCTGGCTCCGGTCCGGGACTGGAACATGACGCGCGGGGACACGATCGCCTTCGCGGAGGAACGCTCGTTACCGATAACGACCACGAAGTCCTCCCCCTATTCGATCGACGAGAACCTGTGGGGCCGCAGCATCGAGTGCGGAGTGCTGGAAGATCCTTGGGTGTCGTGCCCGGAGGATGCTTTCGAGCTCACCAGTTCTCCCCAAGGCGCCGCACCTCCGCAGGATGTCGAGATCTCGTTCGAGGGCGGCGTTCCCAAGGCCGTCAACGGTGAAGTGCTCGACCCGATCAACTTGATCGACGTCATAGGGAAGATCGCCGGGGCCAGTGGCTTCGGGCGTATCGACATGGTTGAGGACCGCGTTGTCGGCATCAAGTCGCGCGAGATCTACGAGGCCCCCGCGGCGCTTGCTCTGATAAAGGCTCACGCCGACCTCGAGGGACTCACACTCGATGGGAATCTCTTGCGCGAGAAACGCCGCCTCGAGGCGCGCTGGGCCGAGCTCGCCTACGAAGGGCTGTGGTTCTCTCCCCTTCGTGAAGCGATCGATTCGTTCGCCGCGTACGGGGACGAGCACGTGACCGGTGACGTTCGTCTCCGACTCGCGGCCGGCAGCTGCCTGGCGGTCGGTCGCCGTTCCGCGACCCCGCTGTATGACGAGGCAGCTGCGACGTATGAGTCCGACGAAGGGTTCGACCAAACGAAGGCAGCCGGTTTCGTGTCCCTGTGGGGCCTTCCCGCGAAACGGTGGGCCACCGTTCACCGCCGCGCATGAGCGGCGGAGTCGTCTGGGGCGGCCGCTTCGTAGGGGGGCCGGACCCCGCCATGATGGAGTTCACGTCGAGCCTCGGGGTCGACATGAGGCTCTTGCCGCAGGATGTCGCGGTCACGAAAGCGCACGCGCGGACCCTGGTGAAAGCGGGATTGCTCGAGGCGATGCATCTGGAAGCTATCGACGACGCCCTGGATGAGTTGCTCGACGGGTGGCGCGAGGGGACGATCGCTCCGTCACCGCAGGACGAAGACGTCCACTCGTTCGTGGAGCGGTGGCTGACCGAGAGCCTCGGTGACGTCGGAAAGAGCATCCACGCGGGACGCAGCCGTAACGACCTGGTCGCCACCGACCTCAGGTTGTGGTGCAAGCAGGCTTCGGCGGAACTCGACGCGTCGCTGTGCTCGCTCTTGTCGGCGATCGCCGATGTAGCGGAAGAGCAGGCAGGAACCGTCGTACCCGGCTACACGCATCTACAGCGCGCACAGCCCGTGTCGCTCGGCTTTCACCTATTGGCTCATGGGTTCGCTTTGGCGCGCGACCGCATCCGCCTGCAGCACGCAGCAGTCACCGCCGATGTTTCCTCGCTGGGGGCCGGGGCACTCGCGGGGTCGACGTTGGGTCTCGATCCCGAGGTCGCGGCCAAGGAACTGGGTTTCAAGGGGACGTTCGATAACGCCACCGACGCGGTCGCCGACCGCGACTTCGCCGCAGATCTGATTTACGCCTGCGCGCTGATCGGGACGCACCTCTCTCGCCTGGGGGAGGAAGTCGTGCTGTGGACGTCCTCCGAGTTCGGCTTCGCGTCGCTGTCCGACGAATGGTCGACCGGATCGAGCATGATGCCGCAGAAGCGGAACCCCGACGTCGCGGAATTGATTCGAGGGCGCGCCGCGGGATCGATCTCCGATCTGACCGGCTTATTGATCCTCCTGAAGGGGATCCCCCTTGCGTACAACCGCGATCTTCAAGAGGACAAGGGATACGTCTTCTCCGCTGTCGATCGCGCCGGCCCGTGCATGGATGCGATGGCGTCGCTGTTGAAGGCTCTGCGCTTCAAGGACGAGGTAACTCTGGCGGCCGCTTCCGATGGACCGCTGTGGGCAACGGACGTAGCGGAGTACCTGGTTCGATCCGGGATCCCGTTCCGAACAGCACACGAGGCGACGGGCAAGTTCGTTGGGTCCTACGACCCCGACGCTGTCTCCCTTGAATACGTCATCGAGGGCGTGGACGTTACCGCGATCGTGGAGCGAGGTGCGGCCACTTCGGTGGACGAACGATCGGGGCCCGGGGGTCCTTCGAAATCGGCGGTGTTAGAACAGGTACGGATGTTGCGCGAGAGGGCCGGTTAGAAGCCGACGTACCCGACGACGCCGTCGCAGCGGGTGAACGGTTGCGAGGCCGCCTTGCGCGCGGTCGAAGCGCTAGAGGTAAAGAGATCCCCATCTCCCGAAACGCAGTGATAGAGACCTGTGGTGTTCGCGTGTGGCTGGGCGAAGATGTAACCGATGCGCCCTTGTTGGCCGGACAGTGCGATCGTGCCGGGGGTTGCCTGGACGAAGATCTTTCCGACAACTCCGCGCCACTCGTAGCCCTCTCGCCGCATGCTCTGGTCGTAGCGCGTCACGTAGAGGTGCTCTTTCGTCGAAGGGTTGTAGAAGTCGTGTAGGTCGAT
>JAXDJP010000301.1:0-2860 GCA_034665645.1 Actinomycetota bacterium
GTCTCGTCGGTTGGCCCTTCGGGAGGGATCGATGCCGTCGCGATGCGGACTGCCGTGAAGGTCGCCGTCGTCGGGATCCCCGTCGCGGTTCTTCTACTTGGGCTCGTTTCGGCCGTCTCTTACCTGAGACAGTCCGAGAGCGCGACCGCGAGATTCCGCAAGTTCTCGGCGCTCCCTTGGGAACTAGCGGTGCTCGCTCTCGCCGGTTTCTTCCTTCGGAAAGTCCTGTCGGGGGGCGCTCTGGTGGGCGAAGGGGGGGACAGCGTCGCGCGACCGAGCGTCTACCTTCTGCTGTTCCCCATCCTCTTCATCGGAGGAGCCGGTGGTCTGATCGCGCGTTTCCTCAAGATCCCATTGCGGTTGTCGGTCAGAAGGAGCACCAACGCGCGCCCCGGCCCCTATCTCGCTCTGCATCGGTTGGCGGGGACGAAACGACTCGCCATCCTGTTGGTGACGGCGTCGGCGTTGTCGCTCGGAATCCTTGTGTACGCGCAAACCGTGGTCAGTTCTCTAACGAGCACGATCGACGCCAAGTCGACGTTGTTCGTAGGTAGTGACGTTCAGGCAACCGTCAGCTTCACTCAGCAACTTCCCGAGAAGTTCGAGTTTCCGATAACCAAGGTAACGAAGCTGCCGCTCAGGGCCGTGTTGCAGCCGAGCGGCACGAAAGCGGATGTGATCGTGGTGGATGCGGATTCCCTCGCGGGGGCCGCGTACTGGTCCGACGACTTCTCCTCTCGCCCTCTGGCCGATATATCTCGCGACCTCGGCACGAGTGGTGGTGACGAACTTCCGGTGCTGCTCGCCGGGACGTCGTTCCCTCGTACGAGTTCCCTTGACCTCGGAACTCTGACCACGCCGATCCATGCCGTCGACGTCGCGAGGTATTTCCCCGGAGCGACGCTGCTGCATCCCACCGTTATCGTCGACGAAGACGTTTTGACGCCCCTCATCGAGAAAGCTCCCCCTCCGGACCCGCTGCTTGAGATCGGAAACTCCACAGAGCTGTGGGTCAAAGGGCCACCCGATGCCGTGGTCTCCGCGCTTAATAGCTCAGGATTGAGGGTCGCGAGCACGCTGACTGCCGAGGAGGTTAGGACGAACCCCAGGATCGTTGCGGTGACGCGCACGTTCGGATACCTGAAGTTCTTAGGGTTCGGAGCGGGACTGCTCGCCATAGTTGCGGTGCTGATGTATCTCCAGGCGAGGCAGCGCAATCGCGTCGTCTCGTACGCCTTGTCGCGACGCATGGGACTGACCGACAAGAGCCATCGGGTCTCGTTGGTTCTCGAACTCTTGGGGATGCTTCTCAGCGCGCTTGCGATCGCGGTGGCATTCGCCCTCCTGGCGGCGCGCCTGATATTCCCCGAGATCGATCCATTGCCCGGAACTCCGCCCGGCCCCCTCTTCGAGATCCCCTGGAGCTTGATCGTCGGCACGTTTGTCACTCTCCTGCTCGTGTCCTTCGCCGGCGGGATGCTGGCGAACCGCTCTGCGGAACGAGCCGATTTCGCGGAGGTGATGCGTCTTGCAACATGAGGGCGCGGCCGCGAGCTGCTCCCATCTCGTCAAGTCGTACTGGACCGAGACCGGCGTCGTGCGAGCTCTCGAAGGGATCGACGCGACGTTCGCACGCGGCGCTCTCACGGCGGTTGTCGGTCCCTCGGGCAGCGGGAAGTCCTCGTTGCTGCGCGTCCTCGCCGGCATGGACCGACCGACGTCGGGGGACGTCTATGTGGACGACGTGTCGCTGAACACGATCTCGGCTCGCAAGCTGCGGAAGGTGCGGCGTGGGATGGTCGGCTACGTCTTCCAGCGTCCATCCGACAACTTCATCTCTTATCTCACAGTTGCCGAACACATGCGCTTGGCCGCGGGCTCGCCTGCGCCGGAGGGAACGCCGGAGCCGCAGGCTCTGCTCGAGACACTGGGGATCGGGAACCGAGCCGACCATCTTCCGCACGAACTCTCTGGTGGCGAGCAGCAGCGCGCTGCTTTCGCTCAGGTCCTGATGACGGGTCCGTCCCTGGTCGTGGCCGACGAGCCCACCGCGGAGCTCGACGGGAAGTCCGGCGCCGACCTGCTGGCGGTCGTGAAAAGCCTTACGGAGGTCGGGATCGCTTTCATCATCGCCACCCACGACCCGAAGGTCGCTCGGGTTGCAGATCACATGATCGAGATCGACCACGGTCACTTGAAAACGACCTTGCACAATCCAGTGCGGCCCGCGGTGTCACCGAAGCGCGTTCTCGAGGCTTCGAGGGCCGCGACCGCGAACTACGGGCGTCCCCGGCGTCCGTACGCGGCGCGACCGATCAAGACCGAGAGCACGGAGCGCGTTCATGCCGTCAACACCGGTCCGCTCCTCGAGCTCGCGAGCATCTCGAAGACGTACACGCGTGGCTCCGAGCGCGTGCACGCTGTCGAAGACGTCACGCTGCAACTCGTCCCCGGGAAGGTACTGGGGTTGATGGGTCGCTCGGGTTCGGGCAAGACGACATTGCTCAACATCGTTGCGGGGTGGGAGAGCCAGGACTCCGGAACGATCACCTGGTACTCCCCCGAAGGAGCTCCCGTGGTCACGGATCATCAGGGCCGATTGCCGTGGAAGCAGGTGGCCGTGGTCCCGCAGAAACTCGGGCTGATCGAGGAACTCAGCGTGAGGAAGAACATCGAGTACCCGGCGCGCCTCGATGGCACGCTCGACGAGCATCAGGGGCGCGTCGACGAACTGATCGAGCGCTTCGGCCTCGAGGATCTCGCAGAGCGCGTTCCTGCAGAGACCTCCGTCGGTCAACAGCAACGCGTCGCCCTGGCCCGGGCGCTCGTCATGTCGCCAAGGCTGCTACTCGCCGACGAG
>JAXDJP010000302.1:0-10089 GCA_034665645.1 Actinomycetota bacterium
AAGCTCGCACGAGGTCCTCAACTCGACGGCCGACCCCCGTCGCCGAAGGGACCGCCCCCGACGGTCGCAGAACGCCCAACACGAAGATCGGAAGGCCGAACAGCAATGCGTTGGAGATGAACCCCGCAAGTCGCAAGAGCGTGAACGCGACGTCTCTGAATGCGTCCTCCACCGATCAACCGTCGCTCGGGTCGAGGGGAGACGACACGCGAACCGCCGCTGCTATCGTGCCGGGAAACGATGGGAGCTCACCAATGACGTCGTCACAGGTCATCCTCGTCTCCGTAACTTCCTCGTTGGTGACGGTTGCCGCCATGCTGCTGGTAAGCGCTTTGAGAAGACGTGGACGTCGGCCGGAAGACGACCCCGAGCGATGAAAGCGGGGCTCCGGAACTAACTCTTGAAACCCGCGGCGGCTTCCTCGACCGTCGGGGCGATCGACACGCCTTCGCCGAAGCCCGTGATCGTGAAGAGCTTCAGGTGCTGCTCCTTGGTGCAGGCGATGGCGAGGTCCCCCCCGGCCTCCCGGAGGCGTCTGACACCGCCCATGAGCGCTCCCAGACCCGAGGAATCCATGAAGGGAACGGCATCGAGGTCGACGACGACCTTGGCCGCATCGCCCTCGATCATCGCCCCTATGGCATCCCGGAGGGATCCAACCGTATAGACGTCGAGGTCCCCCGTGGGGCGGACGACCTTGTACCCGTTCTGGTCGGATATGTCGATATCTATCTTTGATTGCGCCACTTTCGGACCTCTTTTGTAGTGTCTTTTGAGTATAGGAGGCGCCGCTAGGCCGAACTACGCCCCCCTCAGGCAGGGTCCGGGCCCTCGACCGTCCCGGGGCGGAACTCGACGATCAGCATCGTGAGGTCATCGTCGAGCTTCCCGGCCGAGAAGCGCTCCACGTCACTCACGAGTCCCTCTCCCACCTGGTCGAGAGGTAAGGGGGCGTAGCGGATGAGCGACTCCTCCAATCGCTCCTCGCCGTACAGCTCGCCGTCCGGAGACTTCGCCTCGACGAACCCATCGGTGAAGAGGACGAGGCGGTCTCCGGGGGCGAGCGAGCATGAAGTCTCGGCGTAACCGGGATCGTCGAACCAACCGAGCACTCGGTTCCGGGGGCCCTCGACGAAGTGCCCCCCCGGGTCCGCGCCGCGGCGCGATAGGAGGTACGGAGATAGATGCCCCATGTTCAGCCAGCGCGCGGTGCCCGCGGTCAGGTCTACCGAGGCATAGATCATGGTCGTGAATGAATCCGGTGCCGTGGCATCTAAAAGGACTTTGTTGGCTTGTTCGATGATCTTCGCCGGCGAAGCGCCCAAGCCTCGCTCGGCTCTCAGGGAGGACAAAGTCACCGTCGACATAAGAGCGGCGCCGATGCCCTTGCCGGAGGCATCGCCGATCACGACCGTTAGCGAATGGTCGCTCAGTTCGAGGTCGTACCAATCGCCCCCGACCAGATTCGCTTGCCGCTGCACGGGGAGCACCACGAATTCCCCCGAGGCTGGAACCTGGCGTCGCAGCAGGTTCTGTTGGATCGACGCTGCGATCTCCAACTCGCGATCGTGCGCCGCCAGTTGCTGCAGCCGCTTGAGACCCGCTTGCATCTCCCCGAAGCGGTCGGCCAGCTCCCCCACTTCGTCCGACGAGTCGATGTCGATGGACTGTTCGAAATCACCGCGACCGATGGCCCGCGCGGCGAACACAAGTTTGTCGAGGTTGCCCACGAGGCGCCGAGGCAACACGATCGTCAGGACCACTCCGATCAGAAGTGCTCCGATGGTTACGAGTAAGAGGATGAGCACCACGCGGTTGGACTGAACGCTGAGATCTTCCTCCGTCTGGCCGACGGCCTGATCCTGCGCGGTGCGGAGCGTTTGCCCGGTGTTCCCGATCTGCGAGATAAGCGGTGTTCCCTCTTGTCCGAGAACGCGGAAAGCTTGCGAGCGGTTGCCGCGCTCCGCGAGGCGCAAGACCTGATCGTCGACCAAAGTATGGAACGACCGGCCCGATTCGATCAGAGTGTCCAGTAACTCTCTGTCCTTACCGCTACCGAACAGGTCAACCGCGCGGTCTTCCCAGTCCTGTGAGATCAACACCTCCTGCTGGTACTGATCGAGCAGTTGAGGGTCGCTACCGATCAGGTACCCGCGGACCGCGGCGGACTGCGCGGTGTAGGAGCGAACGATCTCGTCGACTGCAACTAGTTGGGGCAGCGCTCGATTGAAGACGGTGCGCTGCACTTCTCGGACGGAGCCGAAAAGGGAGAACGTGACCCATCCCAAGAGCGCGATGAGCAACAACATGAGCCCGTAACCGCCCACGATCTTCCACCTCAGGGACAGCCGCACGGCGCAAGTATCCTCGAAAGATGCGACCTGTCCGCGCCGTGATGTGGGCCGGCGCGGCCGCAGCCGCCTACGGGCTGGTGGAGCCCCTGGCGTTCCGCCTCCAGGTGAAGACCGTGCCTCTGGCCCACGAGCCGCTCTCGATCCTGCATCTGTCGGACACCCACATGAAGTCCTACGACGGTCCCCTGCAGAGGTGGCTGCACCGTTTGCCGGACTTGTTGCCTCAGCAACCAGATCTCGTCATCGCAACCGGGGACCTGATCGACGACAACAGCGGTATCGATCCACTTCTGGAGTGCTTGCGGCCGTTGCAAGGAAAGCTCGGAAACTTCTTCGTGTTCGGGTCGCACGACTATTACCAAGCGGTGTTTCGTTTCCCCACGAAGTACTTCAGCCGACGCGAGCAACCGCTGCCTCCACAGAAGGCGGACGCGCGGCGACTCAAGGAGGGTCTTGTCTCTGCGGGGTGGCGATCGTTAACGAACGACACGGACTTCGTTAAGGGACCGGCCGGGACGATCCGCCTAACGGGCGTCGACGACCCCCACATACACCGCGAGAAGCTGGGGCACATCGAAAGGGGGGCGGACGACGTCCTAGCGGTCGCGCTCGTGCACGCGCCCAATGTCGTCAGCGAGTGGATCCTGAGGGGCTACGACCTCGTCTTGGCGGGCCACACCCATGCAGGTCAGGTAAGACTTCCGTTTACCGGAGCTCTAGTTACGAACAGCACGCTTCCGGCAGCCCTTGCCGGCGGTCTGCACCAGATCGGTAACTCGTGGCTACACGTGAGTCCGGGCCTCGGCGTGTCGAAGTTCACGCCGGTACGCTTTCTAACGCGTCCCGAAGCGACACTCCTTCGGATCGGCGATCCCGGCTAGGGCTCGGCTATCCCCGTCGGATGTGATGCGTCCTCGAATTCTCTGAAGACTCCGGTAACGAGGAACGCGATCTGCTCTCCGACATCGACGCAATGATCCCCGAAGCGTTCGAGGTAGCGCGCTACAAGCACGAGATTCGTGGCCCACTCGAAACTTTCCTCGTCGCCGGCGTACTCCTTCAAGTCACCGATCATCCCGCGATTCAGTCGGTCCAGAACCTCGTCCTTCACCGGTAGCTGTTCGGCAAGATCGACGCTCCGCTGCGCGAAAGCCGACATGGCGAGATCCAACATCTCCGCAGCTCGCTCCCCCATCTCATGGATCCGAAGAAGCATCGGGGAATCGGCGGGGTAGGAATGGCGGTTCTGTACGAACTTCGCGATGTTCACGCACAGGTCACCCATGCGCTCGACGTGAACGTTGGCGTGCAGGATCGCACTCACTAGTCGAAGGTCACCGGCAACCGGAGCTTGTAATGCGAGGAGATTGAGAACCTGCGCTTGCGTATCCAAGTACGCCCCGTCGACACGATCGTCTTGGAGCACCACTCGCTCGGCCGCTGAGACATCTCGCTCCTCGAGCGCTTGCATCGTGGCCTCCAGTTGGGCGCGCACCAAACTGCCTTCGGAAAGGAGCGAGCTCTCCGTCGATTCGAGGGCCTCATGGAAACCAACGCGGATCATGAAAAGAGCCTAGCGGGGCCGATGCGGGCGGGTTCGGAAAACAGGGGTACGACGCATGAACGCTTTATGAACACGGGATGAAATCGTGCGCCAGACCCAGTGCCTAAGTCAATCCGCAACCATCGCCCCCCATAGACTCGGCGCAGGGATGAAAAGGAAGTCTGTCTGATGCCTCGAGTTCTGCTCGTCGAAGACGAGGAGAGCCTGGGAGAAGCTCTCGAATATCAATTGGCGCGCGAGGGGTACGACGTCGATCGCGCCCGGGACGGCGTCACCGCGATGACGATGTTCCAAGCTTCCGGAAGCGATCTGGTGTTGCTCGACCTAATGCTCCCCGGGATGAGCGGCGAGGACATCTGCAAAGAGATCCGAAGGACGTCTCGCGTTCCGATCATCATGCTTACCGCGCGGGATGACGACATCGACAAAGTCGTTGGACTGGAGTTGGGAGCCGACGACTACATCACTAAGCCTTTCAACACGCGCGAACTTCTCGCCCGGATGAGAGCCGTCCTCCGCCGATCCGGGAACGAACAGCCCAGTGAGAGCGTCGTTCTGGAAGGCGGCGGCATCAGATTGGATCCAGATAGGTTCGAGGTGACGGTGCGAGGCGAATCGGTGCATCTTCCGCGCAAAGAATTCGAACTTCTCGAGCTGCTCATGGAGAACGCCGGAAGGGTTCTGACGCGCGACACGTTGATCGATCAGATATGGGGGCCGGATTACTTCGGAGACACGCGCACGCTCGACGTTCACGTAAAGCGATTGCGAGCGAAGTTCGAAGAGCAACCGGGCGAGCCGCGCCACCTCATAACGATCAGAGGACTCGGTTACAAGTTCACACCCTGAATCGCCGGCAGTCTCTAACCGAAACGACCGGTCACGTACTGTTCGGTGCGCTCGTCCGCAGGAGTAGTAAAGATGGTCTCGGTGGAGTCGTACTCCACCAATATGCCCGTTCGCCGGTCCTGTTCTTCCTGCACCTCGACGGTGAAGAATGCGGTCTTGTCACTGACGCGCGCGGCCTGCTGCATGTTGTGCGTCACGATGATGATCGTGTAGTCCGTCTTGATCTCGTTCATCAGGTCCTCGATGCGACCTGTGGAGATCGGATCTAGCGCCGACGCCGGCTCGTCCATCAAGATCACGTCCGGCTGAACGGCGATGCAGCGAGCGATGCACAGGCGCTGCTGTTGACCTCCGGACAGGGCCAGAGCCGGCTCCTTCAAGCGATCCTTCACCTCGTCCCACAGAGCCGCCTTGGTGAGCGAGCGCTCGACGATCTCGTCCATGTCGCCATCGAGACCGGCGATCTTCGGTCCGAAAGAGATGTTGTCGTAGATCGACTTTGGAAACGGGTTCGGTTTTTGAAAGACCATGCCAACCCGGCGTCTCACTTCGACCGGATCGACCCGAGCGTCGTAGAGGTCGACGCCGTGGTACAGGATCTGTCCCTCGATACGAGCGCTCTCGACCAGGTCGTTCATCCGGTTAAGGCAACGAAGAACGGTGGTTTTGCCACACCCCGAAGGTCCGATCAATGCCGTGATCTCTCGTTCGCGGATCCGCAGATTGATGTCCCTCACGGCACGGAACCTCCCGTAGAACACCGATAGATCCTTTAGTTCGAAGACGACCTCAGCCTCCTGAGAAGCAGCATCCGATCGCGCCTGGGCCGCTGAAATGTGCATGTCGATCTCTTTATTTCCTAGGTCGACCATCGTCGTTCCCATACATCACCACTTTCGCTCGTACCGATTCCGGAGAAAGATCGCAACGCCGTTAGCCAGCAGCGTCACAGCTAAGAGAACGATGATCGCCGCCGACGTGAGCGCGCGGAAATCCTGATTCGGCAACGTTGCCCAGCGGTAGATGATCGTGGGCATCGATGTGTATTTGCCACGGAGTTGCTCGACGAAGTTCTGACCCCCGTTGGACAGGAATCCCGTGATCGCCCCAACGACTAAGAGAGGAGCGGTCTCTCCCACCGCTCTCGATATCGACAGCACCGTGCCCGTCAAGATGCCCGGGGCGGCAGAGGGCAGAACGTGGCTCCTGATGACCTGCCATCGAGTGGCGCCGACTCCATAACCGGCTTCGCGGATGCTGTCCGGCACGGCTCTTAGAGCCTCGGAAGACGTGATGATGACGATCGGAAGAACGAGAACCGCAAGCGTGAGCCCTCCGGCGATAAGGCTCGTTCCTCCCGTGAGCCCGCCGAAGAACTGAACGAAGATCGTCAGTCCTAAAAGGCCGTACACGATCGCGGGGACGCCTGCGAGGTTGCGGATGTTGACGCTGATGAATCTGTTTAACCTCGTGTCGCTCGCGTACTCCTCGAGATAGACCGCAGACGCGATGCCCAAGGGGAACGCAACGATCACGACGAAGATCATCAAGAGCATCGAGCCTTTGATCCCCTGGCTGATCCCCGCCGTCTGGGCCGAAAACGTCGATAACTTGCCCGTGAAGAACGCCCCCGGCCGATCGACGAGAACGCCCACCCCGAGCCGCATAACGTCGAACAGCAGAGCGAACAGGGTTGCGAGGATGACCATTAGAGCCCCTAATAGGGCGAACTCGAGCACCTTTCCTTTGGTGTCTTTCTTCGCACCCTGCAGCCCGTGCAGAACCGCATCGACCGACGTCATCTTTGCCGCTCGCGAGACCATCAGTACTTCTGCCTCACGCGTCGCACGAAGCGTTCACCGAGAACATTCAGGATGAGAGTCATCAGAAACAGCAGAAGACCTACGAAGAAAAGGCTTTCGAACGTGAATTCGGCGCCCTTCACCTGATCACTCCCGAACGCCAGGGAGGTCATCGCCGCGGTCATAGTTTGTCCCTGATGGAAGGGATTCAAGGTGAGTGGAGAGCCTCCCGAAGCCCCTGCGGCGATCGCAACGATCATCGTCTCTCCGATCGCCCTCGACACGCCCAAGATCAACGCGGCCACGATTCCGCTGACCGCCGCAGGTACGACGATCTTCATCGTCGTAGTGCTCTTTCGCGCCCCCATTCCATAAGAGGCCTCTCGAAGAGCGTGCGGAACCGCTCTGATCGCGTCCTCCGCTACCGACGCGACGAGCGGGGTGACGAGGAGCCCCACCGCGATCCCGGCCGCCGCCATCGTGAAGAAGGGAGCTTCCGGCACGATGCGTTTGATGACCTCGGGTCCGATGAAACTGATGGCGAAGAACCCGAGCACGACGCTCGGGATCCCCGCGAGGATCTCGATCACCGGCTTCAGCAGCTTGCGGATGCGGGGCCGCGCGTACTCCGCTAGGTAGATCGCGGCGGCGAGACCCAAGGGGGCCGCGACCAGCATGGCGATCCCCGCGATGACGAAGGTGCCGGCGATGATCGTGCGGAGGTCGTATGCACCACGTCGCGGGAACCATCCTGCGGGCGACAACAAGGCTCCAAGATCGACATGGCTTAGGAAGGCTCCCGCCTTTCCCACCAACGACAGAACGATGGCGGCGCTGATCACGATCGACGTGAAGGCCGCGCCCTTGAACAGCAACGCTATGAGCCTCTCGCGCTGTCGGCGGGCGCGAGGAGCTTGCAACGCCTCTACAGAGAACCCCCGAGTTGCGATCGTTCGCACCTATCCCTTCTTCACTTCCACCCTTGACGACGAACGCGAGGGCCCCCGTTCGGACCCTCGACGCAAGTCGCGACCTACGGTTCGTTATGCCTTTGTCAGCTCTCTTGGCGCGTGCCCGTTTCCCTCGCCTCCCAGACGTCCCTCGACTCCTGCAGGTCGTCTGGGTGCAGATCCACGTAACCGACCTCGGAGACCGAGGAGATTCCGGGATCGGAGAGGTAGTAGTCGACGAAGGCAGCAACCGCCGGGTTGTCCTTCGCCTTGGCGGCGTTCACGTAGAAGTAGAGATCCCTCGCGATCGGATAGGCGCCGGATTGGATCGTGTCGGGGTCTGGAGGGATGCACTCCCCGTTCTCGTCTTCGATCTCGAGAGCCTTAACCTTGTCTTGGTTCTGCACGTAATAGGCGAAGCCGACCCACCCAAGGGAGCTTGGGCTTCCTGCAACTCCTTCGATGATCACGTTGTCGTTGGCGGACGCCTGATAGTCGGGTCGGATGACCGGGTCATCCTCGGGGATGCCGCGCTCGTCGTAGGCGATCCCTTGCATCACGATCTCGCCGAAGGAGTCGAACGTGCCGGACTCCTCACCCGGCCCCGTCACGTCGAGCGGAGCATCCGGATAGGGAGCGTGCGTCGCCCCGATCTTCTTTGCTAGGTCGTTCGCGTCGGACCAGTTCTCGAATCCCTCTGACTCGGGCCCGAGCAATGAATAGAGGTCCGCAAAGCCAAGACACGTTACGTCGGAGTTATCGGGTGAGGTGATGACGGAGAGACCGTCGATCCCGACCTTGATCTCGATGTAGTCGATCCCGTTCTTCTTGCAGACGGGCTCTTCTTCGTCCAACTTGATGGGGCGCGAAGCGTCGGTGATGTCTGCATCGCCCGCGCAGAACTTCACCATCCCGTCACCGGTCCCAGGTCCTTCTACCGATACGTTGACGTCGGGGTTCTCACTCGAGAACTTGTCGGCTACTGCTACGGAGATGGGCTCCACCGTGGAAGAACCGGTCACGACGATGTCTCCCGACAGATCGTTGCCCGAAGCGTTCGCGGTGTCACCACCCGAGTCGCCGCCGCATGCAGTCGCGAGAATGGCCATTACGAGGCCGAGGAGAAACAAGCGCACTCCCCTGGCGTTCAATATCCTCATCTAGTTTTGCCTCCTTGTTCGATCCGAGTCTTTGAGGGACCCCATGTCTTTCGGATCGCTTAAGACGCTAGTGAGCGCGTGTGGCAGCCCCGCAACCCGTCCGTGAACGGAGCGTGAACAAAAGAGGCGGCGGGGGCGTGAGAACGGACTAAACCTCGCCAATCAGGCACTGGGGGGCCGGGTTAGGATTGGCGGTCCGGGAAGTGGCTCAGCTTGGCAGAGCGCTGCGTTCGGGACGCAGAGGTCGGGGGTTCAAATCCCCCCTTCCCGACCAAGTCGAACCCAATGGGGTTCTGCGCGTCAGTCGAAGAAGTGAGCGATGGACGCGACGACCATCGCTGCGCCGATCGCGATCATGAGGACGTCGCCGACCATCCAGAGGCCTCGCTTCTGCCACCACTCAGAAATCAAAGACCGAGTACTCCGCTGATCGGCCATCTCCGCCCCCACCGCTAGACGTCACCTAAGGATAGACATTGAGGGTGCCTGCCGGCCCGGCAGCTACCGGTGCTGGAAAGGCACTGCCACGCCGGCGCGCCGGGGGAAACGACGCCGGCGTGGCTGAGCCGGGGAAGGGTCGAAGAGGCTTGGTGGGGTGACCTGCCTGTGCCGAGCAGGCTCGGCGGCCGCAAGTAAGCGCACCGATCGGGCGACCCGGACGAACTCCAATGGACTCATGGGACCAGATATAGCCCCCCGATATGACCGGGCGAGGGCCGTTCGGCGAACTCAAGGTGAATCACCCAGATGAGGACCGCGCGAAGGCGATACTGCACTTACATGGCTATTGTTTTGATCGCTCTCGCCTTGGCACTGACGGTTACGGTCGCCGTGTTCTACGCGGCGTCACAACGGCGAACGATGCGCGCACTCGAAACGAGGGCCGCGCGCGCCGGACGTGATTCGGAAGCGGCCGCGATGGCGATACTAGCGACGAACCAACGATGGGAGGATGTCGTCGGCTCCCTTAGTGAAGGCGTGGTCATCCTCTCTCGAGCCGCAACACCTTCATACGCGAATGATTCGGCGCGCCGGATGTTGGGGTTCGACAGCGAGACCTTGCCCCCGCGCCTTCCGTCAGAGCAACTTGCATCGATGGCGAGGAGAACATCAAGTGGGCCGCCACCGGTCGAAGAGTTAGTTGAACTCCGCACGCCGACGCGGCGCACGCTCATCGTCCGGGCCAGAGCGATCGCCGGAACGGACGACGCGCTGCTGACGATGTCTGATGTGTCCGAAGAAGCCAAGACACAAACGATGCGAAGGCAGTTCGTGTCTCACGCCTCTCATGAGCTGAAGAGCCCAGTGGCGAGCATCCACGCGCTGGCGGAAGCTCTCGGCACCGCGATCGAGTCCGACCCCGCGCGGGCGAAGGGTTTCGCAGACAACCTCGCCGCAGAGAGCGAGCGA
>JAXDJP010000303.1:0-3097 GCA_034665645.1 Actinomycetota bacterium
GTCGGCTCGGGAAGCTCGTTGTGCAAGACGATGCGCACCCGATCGCCGAGGTCGACGTTTATCTGGGGGCCGGGAACCATCTCGTTGTACGCCCACGCTTCCTTGACCTCGCCGGGCGACACCTCCCACTTGATCACCGAGGCGGTGAGGTCGAACACTTTCACGCCGTCGACGATCCTCGGCTCCAGAGCTGTTCCGCCTATCCCTTCGGTCTCGGCGGGGAAGGATCCGGTGACCTTCGCATCGTGGAGCGCCATCTGCTTCGCGCTCATCGTCTTTTCCGCGCCGGGCCCGTCCGACGCGGGCGCTTCACCTTCCGCAACCATCAGTTGGGCCGTCATCCCGGCCCCCGCATGACCGGGCACCTGACAGATGACCTTGTAGGTCCCCGTCTCGAGTTGGACGGTCAGCGACTTCGATGACCCGGGCGGGATCATCGGCGTGGCGCCGAGACCTTCGACGGAGAAGTTGTGCTCGGTTGCCCCCTTGTTCGTTACCTTGAATGTCACCGACCCGGCGGAGGCGTGGATCATGCCCGGCTTGATGTAGAGATCGCCTAACTCCACGTTCACCGTCTGTGGCGCAGAGGCTGCGGCGATGCCGGCGGCCGGCCCGGCGGGTCCCGAATCGAAAGCCGCCATCGAGACGATCCCCACTCCGAAAGCGATGACGACGAAAAATCCCGCCACGGACCAAAGAACGGGTCCGGATGACTGATTGTTCATGTTCCCTCCTGGGTGCTTGCGGTTAGTCGTTTTCCTGTGGTTCATTGCACCGGTTTCCCGCCCGCGTGGGGAGGGCCGAATGTCTCCCCGGAATGGGACCGAAAGGCCCCTCTTGTGGGTCAACCGCGGGACCGATAGGCGACGCGAAAAGGGCGACTCCGGTGAGGGAGCCGCCCTTTTACACCCGCAGAGGGCTATTGAAGCGAAGCGATCTTGCGGGAGTGCCTGAAGCCCAGGAGTGCTAGGAACCCGAGTACCAGTCCTGCGAGAGCGGCACCGATGCCCGCCCACATGGTGATCTGGCCAACGGTCCACCAGCCATAGGCGTTCAGCAAGATCGCTCTCAGGGTCTCGCCCTTGAACAGGGTGTCGGCCTTGATCTGCAGGTCCGCTGCTTCCTTGGCAGGGATGCCTTCCGCTCGTGCTGCGGCGGATGTTTCGGAGTAGGTCTTGCCGTCGTTGACTGCGGCAAGGTGTCCTCCGATGTAACGGGAGAAAGCCTCAGCCTCTTGCCCGGTGTCGACCTTCTGACCGGCGAAGCTGCCGATCTCCGTCTTCTCCTCGGCGGTCATCGCCGCTGCCGGCGGGAAACTGATGTTTTCGGGCTCCAACCGGTCCCGAACGTTCTGCAGGGCGAAAGTCCCTCCGTAGATCGCTGCCGCGCCGATGGCGATAAGGACGAGCGCCATGACGGCTCCCGACCAGCTGACCAACTTGTCGATGAGCCTTCTGTCCATGCGAGTCGCAACCGCCGCGTTCCGTGCTTCTCCTGTCCTAACTGCTGCTGCTTGTGCCATTTCGAGCCTCCTCTGCGAATCTCCGAACTCCTAACTTCAGGATGAAGGAGTAGGAGGCGAGACGAGAGGGCCGAACGGCCCCTTCTGAGGGGGCCTTCTAGAAGAGCGGTGCCTGGGACTTTAGTGGAGCCTGGGGGTCAGTCGTCGGAAGGGGGCCGCTGCTCTGCTTTCACGCGAGCGATGTAAGAGGCCGCCTCCGCTCGGCGAGCGACCTCGAGTTTTTGGAGGATCGCCGAGACGTAGTTCTTCACCGTCTTATCCGAGAGATGTATGCGTTCCGCGATCTCTCTATTGGTAAGGCCCTCCCCGACCATGTCGAGGATGCGTTCCTCTTGCGGTGACAAGCGGGCCAGCTTCGGGTCTTTCTCGTCGAACTTGGCTTTTCGGAGACGCTCCAGAACCCGTTTCGTGACGTCCGGGTCCAAAAGGGACTTGCCTTCCCCAACCGTTCTGATCGCGTCGATCAGGTCGTGACCTCTGATCTGCTTGAGCACGAACCCAGCCGCTCCTGCCATGATCGAGTTGAAGAGCGCTTCATCGTCAGAGAACGAAGTGAGCATGATGACTTGAGCGTCCGGACGCTCGTCTCTGATGGCGCGACACGCTTCGACCCCCGATCCTTCCGGCATCCTCACGTCCATCACAACGACGTCGGGCTGGGTGGCACTCGCTAGAGACACGGCCGACCGCCCGTTGTCGGCCTCGGCAACGACCTCGATGTCGTCTTCGGCCTCGAGCAGAGCGCGGAGGCCTTGTCTCACGATCTCGTGGTCGTCCACCAGCATCACTTTCAGGCCGGCCATCAGGTGCGCTCTTTCAGTATCAGCGTGTGCACGGTCCCTTTTGGCCGTCGCGGCTGGATGGTGAGACTGCCACCGAGACCACGTGCGCGCTCTTCCATGTTGTTCAGGCCGTCCCCTCTGGAAACGGAATCAAGATCGAAGCCACGTCCGTCATCCTCGATCGTCATCACGAACGTATCTCCATCTCTAACTGCACAAGCAACCGAAACCTCACTTGCGTGAGCGTGTCGGGAGATGTTCGACATGATCTCTCGCACTATCTGGATCACGTCGCCTTGCGCTTCGTCGGGGAGTAACTCGAACGCCTTTTCTGAAAGCTCCACGCGAGCCTCCGCCAGCGTGTTGACCTCGAGATCTCTAACGAGCTCCGCGATCGCATGCTCCAACCCCTTCTCCTCGACGCTCTTTGGTTGCAACGCGAAGATGTAGGACCTCACGTCTCGCACGACGTTGTCCAACGTTCCGATCGCTTCGTCAAGGCGCTTCTTGGTCCCCTCGACGTCGCGATCGACCAGCGATATCGAACCTTGCAGCGACAGACCGACCGAGTAGATCGACTGGATGACCCCGTCGTGGAGTTCCTTCGAGATCCGGTCGCGTTCTTCAAGCACGGCCAGCTCGTCTCCTCGAGCCTTGACCTCCTCTAGCAGATTGGCATTCTGGATCGCGACGCCCGCCTGAGCGGCAAGGGTCATGGCGATGCGCTCGTCGTCCTTGGTGAATTCGGCCCCCCCGTCTTTCTCCGTTAGATAGAGGCGGCCGTAGACACGGT